>JAUNPM010000148.1 GCA_030536675.1 Clostridia bacterium
TAAATATTTCTTCTTCATTTATCTTTTTAAAGTCGTCATATTCTTCCTTTGCAAGCCTGTAAAATTCCATTTGACTTGAAATAAGCTCCTTTGCACCTCTCTTGTCAACAGGCTTATATGTTCCGTCAGGCTGCTGTATTTTAGCCTTTAAATTATCTCTTAATGTTATGTCTATAATATCAATTACCTTTTGTCTGAGCTTACTGTCCTCTATAGGGAAAGCAACCTCAACACGTCTGTCAAGATTTCTGTTCATCCAGTCTGCTGATGCCAAATAAATCTTAGGCTCCCCATTGTTTTCAAAATAATATATTCTGCTGTGCTCAAGGAATCGCCCTACTATACTTCTTACTGTAATGTTTTCACTTACCGTAGGTATTCCCGTTTTAAGACAGCAAATACCTCTTACAATAAGCTCAATTTTGACCCCTGCCATACTTGCTCTGTAAAGTGCCTTTATAATTCCCGTATCCACAAGTGAATTCATTTTTGCAATTATCTTTGCAGGCTTGCCCTCAAGCGCATTCTTTTCCTCTTTTTCAATATTTTTAATAAACATTTCTCTCAGATCCGTAGGAGCAGCGGCAATTTTCTTCCAAGTAGGATATTTTGAATATCCTGAAAGACAGTTAAATATAGCAGATACATCAGAGCCTATTGTATCCTTGCAGGTAAAAAGCCCCATATCCGTATACAGCTTTGCCGTCTTATCATTATAATTTCCTGTTCCCAAATGACAGTATCTTACAATACCCTCTTCTTCACGTCTAACAACAAGACAAAGCTTACAATGTGTTTTAAGACCCACAAGACCGTATATAACGTGACAGCCCGCCTTTTCAAGCTTCTTTGCCCAGTTAATATTGTTTTCCTCATCAAATCTTGCCTTAAGCTCCACAAGCACAGTGACCTGTTTGCCGTTTTCAGCAGCGGCAATAAGAGCCTTTATAATTGGGGAATTGCTTGATACTCTGTAAAGAGTTTGCTTTATTGCAAGCACATTTGGGTCCTTTGCTGCATTTTTAACAAAATTAACAACAGGGTCAAAGGACTGATACGGGTGATGCATAAGCACATCCTTTTCCTTTATTACTTCAAACATATCCCTGTCCTCAAATTCAATTACGGGAACAGGAGGCATAGGCTCATTACACAATTCGGGTCTGTTCACAATTCCCGCAAGAGTAAACCAAACAGTAGGATCAATTATGTTTGGTATCATATATACCTCGTGTTCCTGTATTTCAAGCTGCGCTTTAAGAAAATCAAATGAATTTTGACAAATATCCTTTTCCACTTCAAGTCTTACGGGAGCACCCCATTTTCTCTGCTTAATTGAATCCTCTATTTCGGAAAGCAAATCGTGACTGTCCTCTTCATCTATTTCAAGGTCCGCATCTCTTGTTATTCTGAAACAATAGGCGGAGAGCACCTTATTTGCATTAAACAATTTGTCAATATAAGCAGTAACGATCTCTTCAAGAAAAATAAGCTCCGTCTTTCCGTTTTCAGAAGGCAGCTTAACTATTCTCGGCACAACAGAGGGTATCTGCACAACAGCAAACTCTTCTTCATTCTCTTCATCTCTTAATTCAATTATAAGATTAAGGCTCTTGTTTGAAAGAAGCGGGAAAGGTCTTGAATTGTCAATAGCCATTGGCGTAAGTATGGGATACAAGGTCGTATTAAAGTACTTTTTAACATACTCCTTTTGTTCCTTACTCAAATTGGCAAATTTTAAAAATCTTATATTGTTTTCTTCAAGAGCAGGCAAAAGTATCCTGTTTAAACAATTATACTGTCTTTGCACAATACCGTGAACCTTTTCCGATATGGCATTTATCTGGTCTTTAGGTGTCATTCCCGCAGGATCCCTTTTCACGGAGCCTGAATAATCCTGTGTTATAAGCCCCGCAACTCTTACCATAAAAAACTCGTCCATATTTGACGCTGTAATTGCAAGGAAGTTAAATCTTTCCATAAGGGGATGAGTTCTCTCCGTAGCCTCTTCAAGCACCCTAATGTTAAATTCAAGCCAGCTTAATTCTCTGTTATAATAATAATCTTTATTATTCAAATCTATCATTACATTACACTCCTTTTATTCAGAACCGTTTTTATACCGTAAACGTCCTCAAACAGCTGTTTGTTTTTGTTAAATGCCCATTTTTCAAGCTCTATATTTTTGTATGTGGAGATCGTAACTATAATCTGATTGTTGCTCAACCTCACATTCACATTGTCAAACTTATGACTGCGGCTTTTGTTTACGGCATTTGCCAATTTTAAAACAGCACTTAACTTACATACCATAACTCTCTCATCGTGAGGCATATTGCCGTAAACGCCGTTGTCCTCATAAGGAAGCACCTCATCGTGATAATAAGCTATAGCGGCAATGGCGTGTTTTTCTTCCTCATTTATCCCCACTATGTCAAGCCCCTTTATCATATGATATGAAAGTCTGTCGTGCTCTCTTATGTTTACTGTTCTTCCTATTTCTTCCAGTATTGCGGCAATGTGCAGAAGAAGTCTTTCCCTCGTTCCAAGTCCGTGTATCTTCTTCATTTTGTCAAATATTTTAAGAGCGGTTTCACTTACAACATCAGAATATTCCTCATCACATAAAAATCTTTTTTCAATATTTTTAGCTGATATAATGCTGTATTCGTCATAAGCCCTGTTAAGCTCCCTTGCACTTTCGGGAAAAAGCTCCGAATATAATATTGCATCTCCTGCGGTAAGTATGGGAGATATAATATTTTTACCGCTTGTTAATTTAACAAGTCTTGAATAAATAATAATTGCAGGCAATATATTTTCTGCATTATCCACGGATATGTCATATTTTTCGGCAATTTCTTCCGGTGTCAGATCCTTTATTGCCTTATATGTTTCCATAAAGCCTTCTCTTGATATAATATTTGTGCCGTTTTTATTTTTAGCCTTGCACATTCTTGATATTGTTTCTATTTCATTTCCGCTTATAACAAAATTCTGAAGTTTTTCAGTTACAAAATTATTTATAGCTTCTTGAAAAGGCACAAGATACTCCTTAATTATCTGAACATAACTTGCCGTGTTCTCTCTGTAATCATCAAAAAGCTCTGATATTCTCAAAGCACCTATTTTTATATTCTGTCCCGCAACTACCTTACCGTCTTTTAATATGAATATACTTATGTTTCCTGAGCCTAAATGTGCAATAAGAGTAGAATTCATTTCTTCCCTGCCCAGTGTTGCAAGAGTTATTTTATTAATATATATTTTTTCCTGGGTATCATCTATGACCCTTAGATCAAGACCTGTTTTGACCTTAAGCTGGTCAAGTACAAAATCCTTGTTTTTACTTTCTCTTACGGCAGTTGTAGCAACGGCATATATGTTTTTTATTCCATAGTCCCTTGCAACAGCCTTGTATCCGTTTATAATATCAGATGCTTTTTTAAGACTCTCAAAAGATATTTTACCGCTGTGGAAAGTATCTCTTCCCAATGCAAGAGGATTTGATATTGCCTCCAATATTCTGACTTTATCCTGATTTTTTTCACCTATTTTCAGCCTCAATTCATTTGAAGCAATTTCAATAACAGCAACACACTTCTTCATCTAATTACCAATCCTTCCTTGGAAATAATGCGGCAATTCCTCATAAAACCGCAATCGGGCAAAGTTCCGATAATATAAATATCCTACATTTCAACAAATTTTTAAAGTCCTTTTAAGTTAAACAAATGTAAAATTACTGTAAAGCCGAAAAAAACATTTTACATAACTGCATATTTGAGTTAAAATATAAATAGTGGCTTTTAACACCATAAATTTTAAAAGGAGGAGTTTATATGATTACCATACTCAACACCCAAGACAATATAACAAGAAGAACAGACGTTATATCCAAAGGAAGCTGGGTAAGTCTTAGCTCTCCTTCAAATCAGGAAATCCTTGACACTGCCGACAGACTTAATATAGACCTTAAGGACTTGCGTTCCGCCCTGGACTCCGACGAAGTATCCCGACTTGAAAAAGAAGATAACTACACACTCCTTTTGATCGATATACCTACAGTTATACTCAAAAATCAAAGAGCTATATATACTACTATACCACTTTCTGTAATATATTCAAGAGAAAATATTGTTACGGTTTGCCTTGAAGATACCCCCGTCATTAAAAAACTTATTAATGACAGAAATAAAATTTGCACATATAAGCGTACCAGGCTTATATATATGATTCTTTACAATTCAGCTAAGCTTTATATGGAATATCTTATTAAGATAAACAGTATAAGAAATTATATAGAAACAAAGGTGTCAACCAAAGAAACACTTACAGAGCTTTATGACTTGGAAAAAAGCCTTGTATATTTTAAGACATCTCTCAAAAGCAATGAGATAGTTTTAAACAGGCTCCTTAAACAGCCCATATTAAAACAGTATCCCGAAGATGAAGAGCTTTTGGAAGATGTATTAATAGAATATAAGCAGGCTCTTGAAATGACGCAGATATATTATGAGATTTTGGACAACACAATTTCAAAGTATTCCGCTCTTATGGACTATGATTTAAATAATGCTATGAAACTCCTTAC
>JAUNPM010000149.1 GCA_030536675.1 Clostridia bacterium
CTACGCTCCACACTGTTATTATGCTCCACGGATCGTCCTGATTAAACTTTTCTCTTATACGTTTAATGTGAACATCAACTGTTCTTGTATCCCCCACAAATTCATATCCCCATATTTTGTCAAGGAGCTTTTCCCTTGTAAAAACCTGATTTGGATTTTGCGCAAGATAAGTTAAAAGCTCAAATTCCTTAGGCGGAAGAGCAATATCCTTTCCGTGATAGGTTACAAGATAAGTTCCCTGATTTATAATAAGATTGGGATAAACTATCTTTTTAACTTCATTTTCTCTCTTAGTATCATACCTTCTGAGAACAGCCTTAACTCTTGCAACAAGCTCTTTTGAATCGAAAGGCTTCACAATATAATCATCGGCGCCCATTTCAAGTCCCAGAACCTTGTCAAAGGTCTCACCCTTTGCCGTAAGCATAATAATGGGAGTGTCGCTTATTTGCCTTATATATCTGCAAAGCTGGTAGCCGTCTACACCGGGCAGCATAATGTCAAGAAGCACCATATGCGGGTCAAATTTTTTAAAAGCGTCCATTGCCTCGTCACCGCTATGGACTTCATAGGTCTCATAGCCTTCCTTTTCCATATACAAGGATATGAGCTCGGCAATATGTGCGTCATCGTCCACAATAAGCACTCTTAATTTACTGTTACCGTTATCCATATATTTTTCTCCTTTTTATCTTAATTCAACAACAGTTACTCCGGCTTCACCTTCTCCGTACTGACCGAGCCTGTAGCCTTTAACTCTCGGATTTGTTCTCAAATACTCGTGAACAGCCTTTCTCAAAGCGCCTGTTCCCTTACCGTGTATTATTGTTACAGGTGAAACGCCTGCAAGATATGCATCATCAAGATATTTGTCCAGCTTGTCAATTGCCTCAAGAGCAAGCATACCTCTTAGATCGACCTCTGCAGAAATATTGCTTCTCTTTTTCTTTGCTATATTGTTTGCAAATTTTTTCGGAGCATAAGTAAGCTGTTCTTCACTTGTATCAAGTGACAGGTCTTTTATATTTACCGTCACAGTCATTATTCCTGCCTTTATTGTTACATCTCCGTTTTTGTTTGGAGGGATCGAAACAATGCCCGACTGATTTAAGGAATGTATTTTCACTCTGTCACCCTTGACCAGCTTGTCAGGGACCTTGTATGAAACGGCTTTAGCTTTTATTCTGCTTTCAGCCTTATTCATTTTATCCTTAAGCCTTGCTCTTTGTTCTTCAAGCGCTTTTGAGGCGGCGCCTTCTCTTTGGAGCTTCCTCATTTCTTTTATTATAGAGTCAGATTCGTCCTTAGCGTCACTTATTATTGCCCTTGCCTTTTCATTTGCCTCTCTTATTATCCTTTCTCTTTGAGCCTCCAGCTTGTTTCTTTGGTTCTGTGCCTCGCTTCTGAGCCTTTGAGCCTCTTTTCTGTACTCCTCAGCCTTTTCCTGCTCTATTATAAGTGATTTTCTGCTTATTTCAAGATCGGTTATTACATCTTCAAATCTCAGATCCTCGTGACTTAAAACGTCCTTAGCTTCATTTATAATATATTCGGGCAGTCCCAGTCTTTGAGAAATGGCAAAAGCATTACTTTTGCCCGGCACGCCTATTAATAATTTGTAGGTGGGTCTTAATGTTTCCACATCAAATTCACAGGAAGCATTTTCAACCCCCTCTGTTGAAAGTGCAAACACCTTAAGCTCGCTGTAATGAGTTGTAACGGCAGTTCTTGCACCCAATGCGTGCAGATATTTTATAATTGCAATGGCAAGAGCCGCACCCTCCGTAGGGTCTGTTCCCGCACCAAGCTCATCTAAAAGAACAAGGGAATCGGGAGTAATATTGTCAAGTATTTTAACAATATTAGTCATATGTGATGAAAAGGTACTCAAACTTTGCTCAATGCTTTGTTCATCGCCTATATCCGCAAAAACATTGTCAAACACCGCAAGCTCCGAATTGTCAAAGGCTGATATGTGCAGTCCCGACTGACCCATAAGAGTAAACAGACCAAGGGTCTTAAGGCTTACTGTCTTTCCTCCCGTATTGGGTCCCGTTATAAGCAGTGTATTAAATTTTTTACCTATATAAATGTCTGTAGGCACAACAGTACTGCTGTCAAGCAAAGGATGTCTTGCCTTTTTTATGTTGACATATCCCTTTGTATTAAACACAGGCTCCGTACCGTTCATTTTTATTGACAGCTCACCCTTTGCAAAAACAAAGTCTATGTGAGAAAGAACACATGCATTTGACATTATCGTTTCGGCATTTTCAGCCACCTTTCCCGACAAAAGAGCAAGTATGCGCTCAATTTCGTTTTTTTCCCTGTTGTGAAGCTCCTTAATTTTGTTGTTAAGCTGTACAACGCTTATAGGCTCTATAAATACAGTTGCTCCTGTTGCAGACTGATCGTGAATAAGTCCCGCAAAGGAGTTTTTATATTCCTGCTTTATTGGAACACAGTATCTTTCGTTTCTTATTGTAATTACCGCTTCCTGAAGCATATTTTTATAGCTGTTTGAATGTATTATGGAATTGAGCTTTTCCTTTATACCATCATTTGCTATTTTTATGCTTCGTCTTATTTCTTTTAATGCTCTTGACGCATCATCGGCTATTTCCGTAGGTGACGGTATACATCTTTCAATTTCTCTTTCCAAATCATTTACTGTTTCTATACTGTTAAAATAAGGTTCAATTGTGGGAAAGCTGTCATTTTTGCTTTCACTTTTGGCATAATCCTTTGCACGTCTTGATACTCTTAAAAAATCACCTATGTGAATAAGCTCGCCTATATTCAATACTCCGCCTATATTCACTCTTTTTATATACTCTTCAACGAATCTCAAGCCTCCAAGCCCCAAAGAGCCTTTTTTAAGTATCATTGACACAGCCTCGGAGGTTTCCTTTTGGTTAGTTTTTATTTCATTAATATCCGTAGAGGGCTGAAGCTTTTCCGCAATAGCCTTTCCCATATCGGAAACGGCATATTGCTTTAACATATTTATTATTTTATTAAATTCAAGTACTCTCAACGTTTTAGCGTCCATATACCAATACTCTCCCTTGTATATACACCCGATAATTTTGTATTTTATTATACCATATTTTAAATAAAAAAATCAATAATCTATTAACAATATATTTTCTATTTTAACATTGTTATAATAAAATTAATATTTCCGTCATATTTAAGTCAAATCCATATAAACATTATCCTTAACATATCCCGCACCCCCACACAAAGGACACTTATGATATATATATCTGCTTAAAGGCTTTCTATGCTTTTCTCTTGTTATCTGCATAAGTCCAAGCTCCGTCATACCCACAATATAAGTTTTAACTCTGTCCTTTAAAAACTCCTCTTTAAGCACTCTTGAAAGGATCTCATTTTGCTCCTTGCTTTTACCGCTTATAAAATCTATTATAATCATACCGTTCAGATTTCTGAGCCTAATTTGTCTTGCAGCTTCCCTTGCCGCTTCAATATTTATTTTAAGGCTGTCCTTTACATTAACGGACTTTCCGCTGTTCACATCAATAACATTCATTGCCTCTGTTTCGTCAATTACTATATAACCGCCGCTTTTAAGCCATACCCTTTTGTTAAACAGCTTTTCTATCTGCCTTTCGATACCGTAATTTACAAACAAAGGTACATTTCCCGTATAAACCTCAACATTAGCATTTTTAAAATACTCATTTTCAATAATACTGCTGTCGTTTACAACAACACTGTACTCTTCACTGCCCATATCCCTTAATATTTTACCTATGGGATCTGTTTCCTTGTATATTATTGCAGGTGCTTTTGTATATTTTCCCCTTTCTTCTATTTTACTTATTTCATATGCAAGAGAATCTATTTCTTCCTTTACTTCACTTTCAGAAGCATTTAACGCCCCTGTTCTTATAACGATACTGTAGCCCTCTTTGTTTTTATCATCTGCCAATTTTCTTAGTCTTTCCCTTGCGTCCTCGTCCGTTATTTTTGCGGATATGCCTATGCCGCCATTGTCCTTTACAAGAACGCAGTATTTCCCCGCTCTGCTTATTCTGGTTGTGCACACTGCACGCTTGTTGTCAAATGCCTCCTTTGTTATTTGCACAAGTATATCCTGTCCCTGCTTTGCGCCCTGTGTGTTTTCACCCTTTTCATTCATCTGCAAAAACACAGGGGTCTTATGACCTATATTTACAAAGCCTATGCCCGAAGGAAGTATTTTTTCTATCCTTCCCGCATAAATATCTCCTACACAGACCTCATCATCTTTGTTTTGGAAAATAAGCTCCGTCAGTATTCCATCATCAGTCAAAGCGGCTCTGTAGCAGGGCGAAAGGCAGTCTATAAAAATTCTTCTTCCAGACATAAAGGCAGTAATTCTCCTTCCCTATCCATATAAAGAGTTCCTCTTAAAATATCATTTTTTTCAAATCTGTATTCACTACCCAGCTTGCTGTAAATATATTCCAAAAGCAGGTCAATTTTAAGATTGGCACTGCTTCCCGTGGCAATGTTG
>JAUNPM010000150.1:0-639 GCA_030536675.1 Clostridia bacterium
CTTCGGCTTGCCTAACAGGGAGCTTATAAACAGAACATTTTTATCTATGGCACTTATGAAGGGTCTGGATCTGCCTATTATTAATCCAAACGTGGAATCAATGACGGGAGCTGTAAGAGCATACAGACTTCTTGCAAATCACGACAAAAATTCCGCCGAATTTATATCAAATTACGGAAGCTCCGCACCTGTTCAAAAGGCGCAGGAAAACAACAGTGAGCATACTCTTGACTATGCCATAGAAAAGGGGCTTAAAGGGGAGGCAAAAAA
Organism: Clostridia bacterium; assembly: GCA_030536675.1. Classification (GTDB taxonomy): domain Bacteria; phylum Bacillota; class Clostridia; order Lachnospirales; family CAG-274; genus Gallispira. The sequence continues at coordinate 271 of JAUNPM010000150.1, forward strand.
TATAACCTCAAAGCTCCTTGAAACCACCGACCCAATGGAGGTAATAAACGATATTATAATACCTGCCCTTGACAAAGCAGGCTCCGAATTTGAAACAGGCAAAATTTTCCTTCCTCAGCTCATACTTTCGGCAGGTGTTGCACAGGAGGCTTTTGAAGTACTTAAAGCTCATATGTCTAAAAGCAGCGATGAATCAATAAGCAAGGGTAAAATAGTCATAGCAACTGTTAAGGGTGATGTCCACGACATTGGCAAAAACATAGTTAAGGTACTTCTTGAAAACTACGGCTATGATGTCATAGACTTGGGAAAGGATGTTGAATACGAGGCTGTTTTAAATGCAGTTAAAGAAAACAACTGCCGCCTTGT
>JAUNPM010000150.1:649-4489 GCA_030536675.1 Clostridia bacterium
GTGTCAATGGAAAACACAATCAAGCTTTTGAGAGAAAATAACTGCGACTGCAAGGTTATGGTTGGAGGCGCTGTTTTAACTCCCGAATATGCGGAAAAAATAGGAGCAGATTTCTATTCAAAGGACGCTAAGCAGTCCGTTGATATAGCAAAGCAAATATTGGGCTGACAAAAAGCTCCCTGCGGTAAAAACTGTCGGGAGCTTTTACTATTAAAATATATAATAAAATATATAAAATCCACTTCAACTTGTAAAATCAACTATTCCCCTTGAAATGCCCACAGCGCACCTTTGTCTGAAGCTGTCTGTTGCAAGAAGTGCAGCCTCCTCGGGATTGCTCAAAAAAGCAAGCTCCACAAGTATTGCAGGCATTCTTGTAAGTCTTAACACTGCAAAATTAGCGCTGAATACGCCCAAGTCCTTAGTGTCTATTTCGTCAACCAGAGCTGTGTTTACAACAAGAGCAAAGTCTTGAGCCACACTGCCCTCTCTGTAAAAAAATGTTTCCGTACCCTTATAAATGGGATTAGTGTTTGAATTGCAGTGTATACTCACAAAATAATCTGCGCCCCACTCATTTGCAAGTCTTGCACGCTCTGCAAGGCTTAAATTGACCTCACTTGTTCTTGAAAAATTGACGGTATAGCCCTCTGCCTGCAAAAGCCTTCCCGTTCTTAAAGCCACATCAAGTGTAACCTCCGATTCCTTAAGTCCGTTGATGCCTATTGCTCCGGGATTTGTTCCCCCGTGCCCCGGGTCCAAAAAAATTCGCATTTTAAAACCACCTGTTTTTAATATAATTTATATTATGCAGGCGGTTTTAAAATGTTAATATATTCTGTTTTTATTATCTCACAGGCGGATAAGTATTAAATAGATTTGAAACACCCTCATATATTGCCTGTCCCACCTTGCTTATTCCCTCGGTGCTTCCCATAATGGCAGCGTCACCCGAATTTGAAATAAAGCCTATTTCAATTAATGTTGCGGGAACCTTTGACTGTCTTAAAACTATCCAATTTTCACTTTTTACTTTCCTGTTTACTGTGCCCAGCTTGTCCAAAAGCTGATTAAGCATTTCCTCTGCAAGTCTGTAGCTTGTAAGACCGTTTCCTTGGTCATTTGCATATAAGCTGTATGTTTCCGTACCGCTTGCTGAAGTATTTGTTGCGGAATTAATATGTATTGAAATAAAAGCGTCCCCTACCTCATTAGCCATATTTGTTCTGTCATCAAAGCTTGGGTAAGTGTCCGAATTACGTGTCACATAGCATTTAATATCACTTTGGTCAAAAAGAGCCTTTGCAGCCTGTAGCATACTTAAGGTAAGATTTTTTTCAATAAGATTATTGCCTGATGCACCGGGGTCACTTCCGCCGTGCCCTGCGTCCAAAACAATTATTTTGGAATACTTTTCTTTTGGAAGCACAGGCTTCATATAAATCGTATTTCCCGTTTTTCCTATATCCATTGCCATTATCTGCGATTCATTAAACGTTATTGTGGTCTTGTCCGAATCAGCCGTAACGCTTACGCTTTTAATGCCGTTAATTGAAGTGCCCGTATACTCATTTGATGAAATAAGGCTTTGATAATTTCCGTTTAAAACAAGTGAATAAGTCAAATTGTAATAGTCGTCATAATGTACAAAATCATTTACATCAATAGCGCCATTTTGATCGTTAATATAAAAATATCCGTTTTCACTGTCAGCCAAGCCGGAGCTTCCGCTTAAAGAAGTGTTTATATTATTATTTTGTGCCTTTGTTGTTGCAGCAGCGGCTTTTGTGGTCGCCTCTGTTGTAGGCTCTAAAGTTGTTGCCTGTGTTGTGGTTGTTGTAGTAGTTGTTGTTGCTTTTGTTGTTGTAACGGTAGTTGTTTGAGTTCCCGTTAAAATATTAGCTATTCGTGTGGTCTTATTCCATTCAATATCAAAACCGAGAGCTGTTGTAACAAACCTTAAAGGTATCATTGTTTTATTGTTTATTATTTTTGCTTCGGTCTGCATTGTAACGGCAGTTCCGTTTACATATGCCTTTTTACTGTCTATGGGAATGACCACGACCTTGTCATTATACTTAACATAAACCTGTTCAATGTCTTTTTTCCATTCAACAGTTGCTCCCACGCCTTCAAAGACCTCTCTTGCAGGCACAAGAGTATAGTCATTTAAAATTATGGGCGGCATCGTCAGATCTGTGAGCTTTTCACCGTCAATTGATACAAAGACCTCTTCGGCACTGTATTTGTGATCGGTATAATCATACCTTAAGGTTAAATTGACATATTTATTTGCAGCACCTGCGCTTACTGCTGAAAAAAGAACAAGCATAAATATAATTGTAAATATTTGCGACTTGATTCGCAAAGTTATCACCCCTTTCATTTCTTTACGATTATAACATATTTGATGTTATTTGTAATAAAAAACGGGGTATTGTAATAAAAACGTAATTTATTCATAGTCGTCAAATACAACGGTAAATGTACTGCCCTTACCCACTTCCGATTCAACCTCAATGCGGGCATTAAGACTTTTTGCAATTGATTTTGCTATTGAAAGTCCCAATCCGTTGCCTTCTATTTTTTTGTTTCTGGACTCATCATATCTGTAAAATCTGTCAAATATTTTACTTTGAGATTTTTTGTCGATACCTATTCCGTTATCTGTAACAGAAACAAAAGGCTTTGAATTTTTGTACCCTACCGTTATTGTCAAATGGCACTGCTTTCCCCCTGAATATTTGATACCGTTTTCGGCAAATATCCATATAAGCTGCTTAAGCAAATGACTGTCGGCATTTACGCCTATGCTTTCATTTCCGCTTTTAATAAAGGTCGTTACTATTTCGGGATTTGAAACCTCTATTTCCTTTGTGACCTCTTCCGCAATTTCATCAAGCATAATGTGGTCAATATTTATTTGATTTCTTCCCTGTGTATCCCTTGCCAAATACAAAAGCTGCTGTATGAGCTTGCTCATATGCTCCGTTTCAGACTTTATTGAATCTATAGACTCATTTAAAATTTCGGGATCGTCCTTACCCCACCTGTCTATCATATTAATATATCCCTGTATTATTGCAATGGGAGTTTTCAGCTCGTGGGAAGCGTCTGATATAAAGCGGTTTTCTTTTATGAAATTTTCCTGCAGCCTGTCTATCATATCATTAAATGTTATTACGAGTGTTCTTATTTCGTCTTGGGCCTCAGGCACCTTTATTCTTTGTGAAAGATCGTAAAGACTTATGCTTTCCGCCGTTTCAGTGACCTCACGTATAGGCGCAAGTATTTTGTTGCTTATATATTTTCCTACAACAAAAATAACAAGTATTGAAATAACATTTGTAATTATAATTATTGTTAGACAGAGATAAAGAGCCTTGTCCTCATTTGTATTTTTTCTGAATATAATTATTTCATATGTATCTCCGTCATAATCAAATGTTCTGTGCATATACATATAAGGAATGTCATTAATATGATTTCTGCCGAAAAAGTCACCGTTGACATTATCGTCATTATTGTCAAGTCTTGGAAAATTTTCGGGATTTTTCATTGTCCCTATATTATCCTCGGGCTTGTTGCTTTTGTTAAAAATCATAGCCTCAATATAGGGATTATCTATAATCTCTTCAATTTTTTCCCTGTCTACGGGACGTCCCGCCTTAATGTAGCTTTCTATTCTGTCGGCGACCTCGCTTATTTCACTTTTGGAGGTGCTTGTATATGAAATATACATATTGAAAATTGCAATAATAGAAACTACAATTATCATTACAATAAACACACCCATATGCATAAGGGAAATTTTTCTTCCAATAGGCATTCGGCTGTAAA
>JAUNPM010000151.1 GCA_030536675.1 Clostridia bacterium
CTTGAGATACTCTGTCTTGAAAGAGATGATTTATATATATCAAACGTGGTTAAAATAAGACCCTTTAAATTAAGTCCCAAGACAAACAAGCCCGTAAACAGACCTCCCGATAAAGAGGAGCTTAATTTTTTTGTTCCCTATCTCCATAAGGAAATTAATATTGTTAAGCCTAAGCTCATTGTGACCTTAGGTAATTTTGCCCTTAAAAACGTACTTTTGAATCAAAAAATATCTATAGGAGATTATCACGGAAAACTTATAGAACAAAACGGAAATAAAATATTTCCCCTCTATCACCCTGCTTCCATAATATATGACAGGGCAAAGGCTCCTGTTTATATTGAAGATCTGCACAAATTAAAGGAATTGCTTTAATATGAAAAGAAATGTTTATATTTTTTTATTTATATTTTTAATATTTTTTGTATTTACACTTTTACTTACCCTTGATTACTGGCCCAATATCATACCAAAATGCTTTGTACTTAAAACCACAGGCTTTTACTGCCCCGGCTGCGGAGGAACAAGGGCTTTAATATGCTTGCTTGAAGGCAGATTTATAACCTCCTTTAAATACAATCCCGCTGTAATAATACTTTCAATCATTATTGCTTTTGCACTTATTGAAAAAATATTCAACAAAAAAATACTGCCCAAGGGGCTTGCCTTTTGGGTAGTATTGATTGTATTACTGTTTATTTATTATATACTGAGAAATTTTATACCTACATTGTCATTGAATGCATTGTAGCAGGGATCTCAAAGGTAGCGTTCACACTGCCTGCTATTATCCAAAAAGCTCCCGTTACAATAAAAACAGCAAGACCCAAGGCACATAAAATAATGCCAAGTATTGCCAATGTGCTGTTTTCCTCCTTGCCCCTTAAAGCAAGTATGCCCAAAATAAGACCTATGACAGATGAAATGCCCGCAGGTATAATTGTACAGCAGCATATAAGAGAAAAGATTCCAAGAGCCAATGAAAGCACGCTCATAAGAGAGCTTTCACTTCTGCTCGCTTCAATATTTACCCTTGTGTAATTTACTTTGCTGTCCTCACTTATTTTCTGTGCATTTTCAGGTATATCGTCCACTATTTCATCAGTTGTTTTGTTTTCTTCATCAGCCATAAAAGCACCTCCAATTAAATGATAGCATATAAAAACTCATAATTCAATATGTTAAAATTAAGAAATTCTTAAAGTCAGAAAGGATAAATTTAAATGAAGTTATCAACATTGTGTTATATAGAAAAAGAAGATAAATATCTTATGCTTCACAGAATATATAAGAAAAATGATATCAATAAGGGAAAGTGGATAGGCGTAGGCGGTAAATTTGAAAATGATGAAAGTCCCGAAGAATGTCTTTTAAGAGAAGTGAGAGAAGAAACAGGGCTTACACTGACAAGCTATAATTTAAAAGGCATAATAACATTTATTGCAAACGATTATCCCACAGAATATATTTTTTTATACACAGCCTCCGAATTTACCGGAGAACTTACAAAATGCGACGAGGGTGAACTTAAATGGATACCAAAAGGAGAAATTTTTGACCTTAATTTATGGGAGGGAGATAAAATATTTCTTAAACTTCTTTACGAAAACGCTCCACTGTTTTCTCTCAAGCTTAAATATGAAGGTGATGACCTTGTATTTAAAGATTTAAAAATATCGGATATTTAAAGAGCACACCAAATAAGCTAAGAGCTGTCTTTGATATATTATATAAAATACCACTCTCATTATTGACTTTTTTCATAGCTTGTGATATTATAATTATACAAGAGGGAGCAACCTTAACGGCTGCAAGCCCCACTATATTTGGTTTAAAAGTAGTTGCCAAACATTGAGAAGGTCAGGCAGCTACTTTTTTATTGCAAAAATAAGTACTATAGTTAATATTAATAAATATGTATATTCATAATATCCCATAGGCAAACGCCCCCTTTCAGGGGCATTATTTGCAACCGCCTTAATTATTCCCTCTTGCAGGCTGATTAAATCAGCCTACACACATTATAACACTTTATACAGTTGTATTCAATAATTATTTGTTTCCTTTTATTTTTCCTTAGGATTAAAAAAGCACGCCATAACAAAGGCTGACACAATGGCCGCCGTAATACCTCCCGATGCTGCTTTAAGCCCTCCGGTAATAACACCGAGAAAGCCTGCCTTGTCCACCTCTCTCATAACTCCTCTTGCAAGAGTATTTCCAAATCCAAATAAAGGTACGCTTGCGCCTGCCCCTGCAAATTCCACAAGCTTTTGATACCAGCCAAGACCTCCCAGCACACAGCCTGACACAACAAACAAAACAAGTATTCTTGCTGATGTAAGTTTTGTTTTATCAATTAAAATTTGTCCGAGAACACATATAAGTCCCCCTACACAAAAGGCTTTAACATAGTCCACTTTTCTCACCTCAATTCTCTATGCCCACACAATGAGCAATTCCCGCAATGCTTTCTCCCTGCTGCACGCTTGTGGGGCTCATTAAAGCACCTGTAGGCACAAAAAGCACTTTATTTATACTTTTATGTCTTAATTTATTGTATAGCATACCTGCAAAGGTAACAGCCGAACAGGCACAGCCGCTTCCTCCGCAGTGAGTGTCCTGCAATTCCCTGTCAAATATTTCAATACCACAGTCAATATGATTTTTACTTATGTCTATACCCTTTTTATTTAAAAGCTCAATAAGGAGCTTTTGTCCCACATATCCCAGGTCACCCGTTGCAATAACATCATAATAATCGGGCTTAAAGCCAAAATCACAAAAATGCTGATAAATTGCGTCAGCGGCGGCGGGAGCCATTGCCGCTCCCATATTGTTTGCGTCTGTAATGCCCAGATCTATTATTTTACCTGTAGTTATTCTTCTTATATATGGGTGTTCGTTTTTTACGGCAAGCAAGGCTGCGCCGTCACCTGTAACCGTCCAAGTGGCAGTTGGTGTTCTCTGTGTTCCAAGATCCATAGGGAAACGGAACTGCTTTTCCGCAGAGGCAAAATGACTTGACGCTCCGCACAACACATATTTTGCTCCTCCGCTTTCAAGGAGTACGGCACCAAGGCTCATTGACTCTCCCATTGTAGAGCAGGCACCAAATATACCAAAAAAAGGTATGTTTAGACTTCTCACTCCGAATACGGAGCCGCAGCACTGATTTAACAGATCCCCTGTCACAACATAGCTTATATCGGAAGGATTTAACCCTGCTTTATTTATTGCTAATTTAAGATTATCAGAGGCAATTTTGCTTTCAGCCTTTTCCCAGCTGTCCTGCCCCGCCAAATTATCGGTAAGTATGGAATCAAAATATTCCTTTAAGGGTCCCTGACCTTCTTTTGTACCTACTGTCGATGCAGTAGAAATAATAGAAATATCCTTTTCAAATTCCATTGATTGCTTTCCCATGTGTTTAGCCATAATTCTACCTCACAAAATAATAAATTAATCCCACAACAATAGATGTAAGCACACCGTATAAAATTACGGGACCTGCCACAATAAATATTTTAGCTCCCAGTCCCAATATAAAGCCTTCCTTTTTAAACTCAATTGCAGGAGCCGTTACTGAATTTGAAAAGCCCGTTATAGGCACAACAGAGCCTGCCCCCGCAAATTTGCCCAACTTGCTGTAAAGTCCCAGTCCCGTAAGAAGGGAAGCCACAGCCACAAGTATAATTGAAGTATATGTTCCGCTGTCCTCGGTACTTAATCCGAAAACATTGCAGACATTAGTAATTAATTGACCTATACAGCATATGAGTCCTCCCACCAAAAACGCTCTTATGCAGTTTAAAAATATGGGACTGTCAGGCGAAGCCTTTTTGACCATATTGCCGTATTCTTCCTTGGTAACTTCCTTTCCCATTTAAATAACCTCCCTAAAGTGAATAAAATCCATCAGCGCAGTAATAAAGCACAGCTCCCAAAGCCTTTCCTAAGGCAAGAGCAACTATAAAATACTTGATCCCCCTGTACAGCATTGTTCTCCTTGTCAATATAGGTATCACATCAAGAATTTCCGCAAGTGAAACCGCAAGACAGCCATAAAAAATACCTATAAACAAACCAAAAAGCATAACGGGAATAACACCTATAGGAATATAATAATTAAAAAATATAGTAAAAGCCCCGAATATACCTCCCGCAATTATTGCATTTTCATAAAACATAACGTATTTTTCCGTTTTAGTTTTCTCCGCAAGTCTTGGAACTATACCTATAATTGCAATAAAAGCAAACACAGCTCCCGATATTACTGCACCGCCGCCTATGCCCAAAATAATAAGTATAATATATTTAATTATTGTCATTATTTTTCTCCCTGTTAAGCGTATCTATAATACTTGTATTGACATCATCTTCATAAACCGACATTTCCACTT
>JAUNPM010000152.1 GCA_030536675.1 Clostridia bacterium
CGGTTTAAAAAATGCGGAAACAAATCCAATCGTATTTGTTTCCGCATAAATACTTATTCAACCTCAAAACCACATTCCTTAAGAACATTGACACCCTTTTCAAAATTCTTTTCTTTCACAAATATATAATCAGTATTAAAAGTTGAAACCGCAAAAATACTTATATTTTTTTCAGCCAATATTCCCGAAATTTTTGAAAGAATACCTATAAGAGAAAAATCAAGCACTCCCTCAATTCTGAAGCCTCTCCAATTATCCTCTCTTTGTATTACATTTTTAGGAACCTTTTCATTTCTGCACACAAGAGAAATTTCATCATCTGTTTTTCCCACAAACACAAATTCATCATTCAAGTCAATTTCATCTGCATTTTCCGCCTTGCACACAGTAAACCTTCCATTAATCACTTTTATTTTCATTTGTATCCTTCCTTAGCTCAGCTACCTCAAGTCTACCTGTTCTATTTAAATTTACATTACAGACACATTCTTCGCCCGTGTTTGGATCCTTCACCTTAAAATCCTTTATACTGTTATCCTTAAGTATATTTTTTACAAACTCATTGTCAATAACAGCTCCAAAATTTTCAAGAGAGTTTTTCCATATTGTAAATTTACAGCCCTGCTTCCAATTGCTGCAAAAATAACCCTTTGAATTTTCAAGAATATGTCCCCTGCAATTTGGACAAATACCCAATACCTCAGCCCCGCCTTTTCCTTTCCTCGGTTTTTCCGCCGCAAATATAACATGGCACTTGTCCTTTACAGAAGCCTCTACAATATAATTTACATATCTCTTTATGCTTCCCATAAACTTGTCCGTGTCCATTTTTCCCTTTGCAATTGAAGTAAGTCCCTTTTCCCATTTTCCCGTAGTTTCGGGGGATTTAAGCTCTTTAGGCACTATTTCTATAAGTTTAATGCCTTTTTCCGTAGGTATAAGAGATTTACCCTTTCTTACAATGTAGCCTACCTTTATCAATCTTTCGATAATTGCGGCTCTTGTGGCAGGAGTTCCAAGACCCGACTCCTTAAGCTGCTCCTTTAGAGATTCATCCTCCACAAATCTTCCCGCATTTTCCATTGCCGATAAAAGACTTGCTTCATTATATAGCTGAGGCGGCTTTGTTTTCTTAACGCTTACTTTAGCGCCTTTTGTTTCAAATTGATTTCCTTCTGCCACATCAGGCAAAACCTCTTCCGTTTTCTTTTCTTTTTCGGACTTAACATTAAGCTCAGTCCAGCCCTTTTGAACTACGGTCGTTCCCCTTGTTACAAACTGCTCTTCTTCACACTCCGTTACTATTTTTGTAGTATTATAAACATAATAAGGATAAAATACCTGCAAAAATCTTCTTGCAATAAGGTCATAAACCTTAAACTCAACATCACTTAAAGAATTTATTTTAGGATTGACCTCCGTTGGTATAATAGCGTGGTGATCGCTTAGCTTGCTGTTGTCCACAATTCTTTTTGTTATGGGCAGCTTAGGCAAATTTACAACATAAGATGCATATTTATTATATACCTCCGTATTCATTAATTTGCCTGCTATTATTTTAAGCTTAGGTATCATATCATCGGATAAATATCTGCTGTCTGTTCTGGGATATGTAACCATTTTCCTTTTTTCATACAGATCCTGAACAACGGAAAGAGTCTGCTGTGCCGAAAGACCGAATTTTTTATTGCAATCTCTCTGCAATTCCGTCAAGTCATATAAAAGTGGCGGTGGGGTTCTCTTTTCCTCACATTCAACGGATATTACAAAAGCAGATTTACCCTTAACCTTTTTTGCAATTTCATTTGCCCTTATTTTATCGGTTATTTTTGTTTCCTCGGTTTTCTTTTCTCCTTCCTTTTTTATTTCAAACCATAATCCCTTGTATTCACCGAAATCCGCCTGTACCTCCCAATATTCCGATACCTTAAAATTATCAATTTCCTTCTGTCTTTGGGCAATTATTGCAAGGGTGGGGGTCTGCACTCTTCCTATACTTAAAAGAGTGTTGTATTTAATTGTAAAAGCTCTGCTTGCATTTATTCCCACAAGCCAGTCTGCCTCTGAGCGGCACTTAGCCGAATAATACAAATTATCATACTCTTTACCGTCCTTTAGCTTTTCAAAGCCCTCTTTTATTGCCTGTGCTGTCATACTTGATATCCACAGCCTGCTAAAGGGCTTATTACAGCCCGAAAGCTCATATATATATCTGAATATAAGCTCTCCCTCTCTTCCGCTGTCCGTAGCACAAATAAGGCTTTCTATTTCGTCCGACTTAAGCATTTTTTCAAGTACATTATACTGGTCAATAGTATTTTTAATAGCCTTTATTTTAATTTTTTCGGGAATTATGGGCAGTGTTTCTATCTGCCATTTTTTATACTTTTCATCGTATTCCTCAGGCTCACACAATGTCACCAAATGACCTACTGCCCAGCTTATAATATATTCATCATTATATAAATATCCCTTACCGTTTTTACTGCACTTTAATACCTTTGCAATATCTCTTGCAACAGACGGCTTTTCGGCTATAACCAATTTTCTCATAAACAATCGCCCTTTTACGAAATTTCATTCTTTTTTGCATAATTATTTATTGTCTTTTTCCATATATAACAAATAAATAAGCTGAAAACCTTATACTCTATTGAAATTTTTTCCAATACTCTTCAACCCTGTTATTTTCAACGGCTTCAACATAAGCGTCTGCTATATCGAATATTTCGCTTTCATCGCCTATTAAAAACTTGGCGTTTTCGCCCTTTCCCTGCACATTTTCTTTATTTCCGCCTTTTTCAAGCCATTCTCTGAAGTCCTTTTCCCATTTGTCCGCTCCCACGGTACCTATTTCTTCATAGCAAAGCATTTCTTCCTTAACTTCATATATGAAATCCTCAATATTCATTTTAATCATTATTAAAGCCTCCTATTAAACTAAGTCCGAAATAATCATAACCTGTTTTTGTAACGACCCTTCCTCTGGGTGTTCTTTTTATAAAGCCTTGTTGTATTAAATAAGGCTCATACACATCTTCTATGGTTTCCGCCTCTTCACCTATTGACACAGCCAAGGTTTCAACTCCCACAGGTCCCCCATCAAATTTTTCTATCATACACATTAAAAGTTTTTTATCTATGACCTCTAAGCCGTTTTTATCCACCTCAAGTATATCAAGACTGTTTTTTGCAACCTCTTCGTTAATGATGCCGTCGTATTTTACCTGTGCAAAATCTCTGACTCTTTTAAGAAGCCTGTTTGCAATTCTGGGTGTTCCCCTTGACCTTCTTGCAATTTCAACAGCACCCTCACGATCTATTTCAATATTAAGCACTCTTGCCGACCTTTCAACAATTTCCGAAAGCTCTTGGGGTGTGTACAGCTCCAGTCGGCTTATTACTCCAAACCTGTCCCTTAAAGGAGCAGTAAGGAGTCCTATTCTCGTAGTCGCTCCAATAAGCGTAAACTTAGGCAGATCTATCCTTATGCTTTTTGCATCGGCACCCTTTCCTATTACAATATCAAGAACATAGTCCTCCATTGCAGGATAAAGCACCTCCTCAATAAGCCTGTTTATACGGTGAATTTCATCTATAAACAAAATATCCCCTTCATTAAGGTTATTAAGTATTGCCGCCATATCTCCCGGTCTTTCAATGGCAGGTCCCGACGTGGTCCTTATATTTGCGTTCATTTCATTGGCAATTATATTTGAAAGAGTCGTTTTTCCAAGTCCCGGAGGTCCGTATAAAAGCACGTGGTCAAGAGCTTCACCTCTTTTTTTTGCAGCGTCAATATATACCCTCATATTTTCCTTGACCTTTTCCTGCCCTATATATGTTTCAAAGGTCAAGGGGCGCAAGCTTTCTTCAATATTAAGATCTTCCTCGTTAAAATCAGGTGCAACTATTCTGTCACCTGTATCCAGAATTTTTTTCTTTTCCATATTTAAATACTCCTACAACAGTTTCAAAGCAGCACTGATTATTTTACCGCTGTCCATATCTGCTCTGTAAACACTTTCAACCGCCCTTGCCGCCTCACTTTTTGTAAAGCCCAGGCTCACAAGCCCTGCCACTGCGTCATTTTTTTCATCTCTGTTTTCAATAACAGAGGGCATATTCACACTTATGCTGTCCATTTCCCTTTCAGAAAAACCACTTACCTTGTCCTTAAGCTCCAGTATTATTCTTTCAGCTGTTTTCTTTCCTATTCCCTTGCCCACACTTAAAGCATTTTTATCCTGACAGCTTATTGCCAGCACAATATCCTTAGGTGTAAGAGAGCTTAAAATAGCAAGAGCACCCTTAGGTCCTATACCGCTTACGGTTATGAGCAAATTAAACATATTAAGCTCCTCGGAATTTAAAAAGCCGTAAAGCTGCAAAGAATCCTCT
>JAUNPM010000153.1 GCA_030536675.1 Clostridia bacterium
AAGAGAATATTGATAGCTCTTGAAATGCTTTTGTCAAAGAGAGAAAATACTGTTGCAAAGAAACATTCAAGTATTGAATTTTAAGAGGTGATAATATGAATTTAGACTTGCTTTCTGAAGGACTTATGGTTACGGTTCTCGGTATGGTCACTGTGTTTGTTGTGCTTATTTTCATATGCATAATACTTTTCATTATGGGAAAAGTCGTAAAAAGCAATGAAAACAGCCAAAAGCAGGAAGCAAAGCCTGTTGAAAACAAAAACATTGTTAAAACTGTAACAAACAATACAAAAAACACAAATGTTGATGATTCTGAATTGATCGCTGTTATAACAGCCGCAATTGCCGCACAGGAATGTGCAAGGGGCAATAACATAAGCCCCGATAAACTTGTTGTAAGAAGCTTAAGAAGAGTGAACACTTGGAACAAGGAAGCAATACAGGAACAGCAGAGCAGTTTATTTTAGGAGGATATGTAAATGAAAAGCTATAGAATTACAGTAAACGGAAATGTATATGATGTTCAAGTTGAAGAATTAAACGGCGTGCAGTCTGCGCCTGCTGTACCTGCGGCAGCGCCAACACCTGCTCCTGCGGCAGCACCTGCACCTGCACCTGCTGTTTCAGGGGGAGAGCCTGTTAAGGCTCCTATGCCGGGAAATATACTTGACATTAAAGTAAATGTAGGCGATACGGTAAGTGCAGATCAGGTCGTTGTTGTACTTGAGGCAATGAAAATGGAAAATGATATTGTTACACCTTATGCAGGTACAGTAACTTCAATTAATGTGACTAAGGGGCAGTCAGTAAATTCAGGCGACGTACTTATAACAGTTGCCCAATAACCCCTTGGGAGGCGTAAAATATGACTGAAATGTTAAAGGATGCTGTGCTGAATTTTATACAGAGCTCAGGATTTGCACAGTTATTTATTGATGATAATTATAAATTTATTATTATGATCGCTGTTGCACTTATATTTATGTATCTTGCAATAGCAAAGAAATTTGAACCCTTGCTTCTTTTGCCAATATCCTTTGGTATGCTTTTGGCAAATCTTCCTAACAGCGGGCTTATGGATGAGCCTGTTAAGGAGCTTATAAATGTAATAGGTGTGGATACTGCATCACAAATGCCGTTTTTGGCACAGGTAACGGGAGAGACCACATCTAACGGCGGATTGCTCTGGTACATATTCCAGGGAGATGAGCTTGGTATTTTCCCGCCCCTTATATTTATGGGTGTAGGCGCACTTACGGACTTTGGTCCTCTTATAGCTAACCCTAAAAGCCTGCTTTTGGGTGCGGCGGCACAGTTTGGTATATTTGCCGCATTTTTGGGTGCTCTTGCTTTGGGCTTTTCTCCCGAGGAAGCTGCTTCCATTGGTATTATAGGCGGTGCAGACGGACCTACTGCAATTTTTACAACAACACAGCTTGCTCCTCATCTTCTTTCAAGAGTTACGGTAGCAGCTTATTCATATATGGCTCTTATTCCTATTATTCAGCCGCCTATTATGAAGGCTCTTACAACAAAAGAGGAAAGAATGATAAAAATGGAACAGCTGAGGACCGTTTCACAGAGAGAAAAAATACTTTTCCCTATAATAACGGCAATGCTTGTTATACTTATTCTTCCTGATACTGCTTCTCTTATAGGTATGCTTATGCTGGGTAATCTTTTCAGAGAATCAGGCGTTACACAGAAGCTGGCAACTCACGCATCAGAGGCTTTAATGTATATTGTAAGTATATTCATAGGCGTAAGCGTTGGTGCTACTACAAGAGCAGACCAGTTCCTTCAGCTTGAAACAATAAAGATTTTGCTTTTGGGACTTGCGGCTTTTGCTTTCTCAACGGCAAGCGGTGTTCTTTTAGGCAAGGTAATGTGCAAGCTTTCGGGAGGAAAAATAAATCCTCTTATAGGAGCTGCGGGAGTTTCTGCAGTGCCTATGGCGGCAAGAGTTGCACAAAAGGTTGGACAGGAGGAAAATCCAAACAACTATTTGCTTATGCACGCTATGGGACCCAATGTTGCAGGCGTTATAGGTTCTGCTATTGCTTCAGGTATTTTCCTGTCACTTTACAGATAAAAGGGAGGTTTTATAAATGGCTAAGGCTATTAAAATTTGTGACTGTACTTTAAGAGATGGGCAGCAGTCATTAATTGCTACAAGAATGAGAATAGAGGATATGCTCCCTATTTTGGATAAAATGGATAAGGTGGGCTTCGGCGCAGTTGAAGTGTGGGGCGGAGCTACATTTGATTCCTGTTTAAGATATTTAAAGGAAGACCCGTGGGAAAGATTAAGAAAATTCCGTTCTGCCTTTAAAAACACTAAATTGCAGATGCTTTTAAGAGGTCAAAATATACTGGGATACAGACATTATGCTGATGACGTTGTTGAAACCTTTGTAAGAAAAAGCATTGAAAACGGAATTGATATTTTAAGAATATTTGATGCTCTTAACGATGCAAGAAATCTTGAAACGGCAGTTAAAGCTGTTAAGGCGGAAAAAGGCGCTCACGCACAGCTTGCCATAAGCTATACTTTAAGTGATGTGCATACTCTTGAATATTATGTAGAGCTTGCAAAGACATACAGAGATTTAGGAGCTGATTCCATTTGTATAAAGGATATGGCGGGACTTTTACTTCCAAAGCCTGCTTATGACCTTGTAAAGGCTATAAAGGAAGAGGTCGATCTGCCTATTGAGGTCCATAGTCATTACACAAGCGGTGTTGCCGCAATGACATATTTAAAGGCTATTGAGGCAGGTGCCGATATTATTGACACGGATATGTCACCCTTAAGTATGGGTACTGCTCAGCCTGCAACAGAGGTTATGACTGCTGCATTAAAGGGCACCGAATTTGATACAGGGCTTGATGAAAGCCTTTTAAAGGAAATATCAGACTACTTTAAGCCAATAAGAGAGGAAGCTATTGAAAGCGGTCTTTTAAGTCCTAAAATGCTTGCTGTTGACATAGCTACGCTTCTTTATCAGGTTCCCGGTGGTATGCTTTCAAACCTTGTAAGTCAGCTTAAGGCTGCAAATGCAGAGGATAAATATGATGAGGTGCTTAAGGAAATACCTAAGGTAAGAGCCGATTTGGGTTATCCTCCTCTTGTAACTCCTTCAAGCCAGATAGTGGGAACACAGGCAGTTTTAAATGTGCTTATGGGCGAAAGATACAAAATGGTGCCTAAGGAAACAAAGGATATTGTAAGAGGTATGTACGGAAGAACACCTGTGCCTATTTCAGAAGAAATAAGAAAGAAGATAATAGGTGATGAGGTTCCGATCACCTGCAGACCTGCGGATAATATAGCTCCTGAGCTTGAAAAGGCTAGGGAAGAAATAAAGGACTATGTTGAAAAGGAAGAGGACGTATTAAGCTATGTACTTTTCCCTCAGCAGGCTATGGATTTCTTTAAATTCAGACAGGCACAGAAATTTGGTATAGATCCTAATCTTGCAGATGTGGATCACAGAGTTTATCCTGTGTAAAAAATAGATAGTGTATTGATATAAATATATACGGTTATCATATACCGCTTGATCTTAGTATCAGGCGGTATTTTTTATTGTTTTATAAAGCTCTTTTCAAAATAATGTCACATAATAAGTAAAAATCATATAATACAGTGTCACTATGTGACGATATTAGTAATATTCGGGGAGGTAAAGCAATGAATAATTACAGATACAGCGGATACGGCACTGTAAGCGGGAATTGTTCCAATTCCTGCAGAAACGGCTGTCCCGAAGACGCTCCCATTGTAAGGTGTGTTACGGGTCCTCAAGGTCCGCAGGGACCACAGGGTGAGCAGGGTCCCCAAGGATGCAGAGGACCTCAAGGCCCAAGAGGCGAAGCAGGTCCACAGGGGTGCAGAGGTCCCGCAGGTCCAAGAGGTCCCCAAGGTGTAAGAGGCGACGCAGGTCCCAAGGGTGATCAGGGTGAACAGGGTCCACAGGGAGTGAGAGGAAATCAAGGTCCCGTAGGTCCCAAGGGTGACAGGGGACCGGTAGGTCCAAAGGGAGATACAGGTCCAAGAGGTCCCCAAGGTCCAAGAGGTGAAATAGGCTACACAGGTGAAAGAGGTCCCGCAGGTGCTCAAGGTCCTCAAGGTGAGCAGGGTATTCAGGGTGCAACGGGACCACAGGGACCACAAGGTGAAAGAGGCTGTCAAGGTCCACAGGGCGAACAGGGAATCATAGGTCCTACGGGAGCTACGGGACTTACTCCCACTGTTGAGGTAGGCGATGTAAGCTACGGTGAAACAGCAAGCGTAACTGCAACAGAAACGGAAACGGGAGTTGTTCTTGATTTTGTGCTTCCCGAAGGACGTGAAGGCGCCATAGGAGAAAGAGGAGCAACAGGCGAAACAGGAGCTAC
>JAUNPM010000154.1:0-1527 GCA_030536675.1 Clostridia bacterium
AAATACATTTGTCCGCATATTGAGGAATTAACTATTGACAATTTGGCATTAAATGTATTATAATAGACATTAGATTATTTTTTGTAATCGCTTAATTTAAATTGGAGGATGAAGAAAATGGAAAGAGTTTACAATTTCTCAGCCGGTCCATCAATGCTGCCTCTTGAGGTGCTTGAACAGGCTCAAAAGGATATGCTCAGCTATAACGGCTCCGGTATGTCTGTTATGGAGATGAGCCACCGTTCCAAGTGGTTTGATGATATTATTAAAGAGGCTGAGGCGGACATAAGAGAGCTTATGCACATACCTGATAATTACAAAGTTATGTTTTTGCAGGGCGGCGGCTCGACTCAGTTTGCCATGATACCTTTAAATCTTATGGTAAAGGGCTCCTGTGATTTGGTAAACACGGGTCAGTGGTCAAAGAAGGCTATGCAGGAAGCAAAGAAGTTCGGAAAGGTCAATCTTGTTGCTTCTTCCGAGGATAAGGTGTTTAATTATATTCCTGCTCTTGACAAGTCTAAGTTTAACCCTGATGCGGACTATTTCTATATTACATATAACAATACTATTTACGGTACAAGATATACGGAAATTCCGGATACGGGAAATGTACCTCTTGTAGCAGATCTGTCAAGTATGATAATGTCTGAAGAGCTTGATGTTTCTAAATTTGGTCTTGTGTTTGCAGGCGCACAGAAGAATATCGGACCTGCAGGAGTAACTGTTGTGATCATGAGAGAAGATCTTATCGGCAGAGCTAAGGCGGATTGTCCTACAATGCTTGACTATAAGGTCCATGCAGAGGCAGGCTCACTTTATAACACACCTCCTTGCTATGCTATATATATTGCAGGTCTTGTGTTTAAATGGCTTAAGAAAATGGGCGGCGTTAAAGAAATGCAGAAGATCAATGAGGAAAAGGCAGGCATACTTTATGACTTCCTTGACAACTCAATGATGTTCAGAGGCACTGTTATTCCTAAGGACAGAAGTTTGATGAATGTTCCTTTTGTGACTGATGATGATGAACTTAATGCCAAATTTATTAAAGAAGCTACAGCTAATGGTTTTGTAAACCTTAAGGGACACAGAACTGTAGGCGGTATGAGAGCAAGTATTTACAATGCTATGCCTGTTGAAGGTGTTAAGGCTCTTGTTGAGTTTATGAAGAAGTTTGAAAGTGAAAACAAGTAAAAAGAATTTGAAATGAAATAAAGAAATAAAATAGACCGACTTTAGCAGTCGGTATTGTTTTAAATGAAAGGTGATTTTAAAATGTATAATGTATTAACTTTAAATAAGATCTCTAAAGTGGGTCTTTCAAAACTTACTGATAATTATAACGTAGCCGATGAAATGGCTAATCCCGACGCTATACTTTTGAGAAGCTTTAAAATGCATGATATGGAGCTCCCTGAAAGTCTTAAGGCTGTTGCAAGATGTGGTGCAGGTGTAAACAATATTCCTTTAGATAAGTGTGCTGACAAGGGTATTGTTGTGTTTAATACTCCCGGAGCAAATGCA
>JAUNPM010000154.1:1537-4379 GCA_030536675.1 Clostridia bacterium
CAGGGCTTTTGCTTACAAGCAGAAACATTGTAGGGGCTTATAAGTGGGCTCAGAGCTTAAAGTGTGAGGAAGGAATTGCCGCAAAGGTTGAAAAGGGCAAGTCTAATTTTGCGGGTCCCGAAATAATGGGCAAGACTTTAGGCGTTGTAGGTCTTGGTGCTATAGGTGTGCTTGTGGCTAATGCTGCCGTTGCTCTTGGTATGAAGGTTATAGGATATGATCCATACTTTTCATTAAAAAATGCACTTGCTCTTGACAGCAGTGTTAAATTTACTCAAAATATTGATGATATTTATGCTGTTTCAGATTATATTACAGTGCACGTGCCTGCAACAAATGAAACAACAAATATGATAAATAACGACAGTCTTGCTAAATGCAAGGACGGTGTAAGAATACTTAATTTTGCAAGAAACGAGCTTGTAGATGCCGAGGCAATAAAGGCAGGACTTGAAAGCGGCAAGGTAAGCTATTATGCTACTGATTTCCCTAATGAAAATACTGTGGGGGTTGAGGGAATAATTACACTTCCTCATCTCGGTGCATCTACTCCAGAGGCAGAGGATAACTGTGCTGCTATGGCTGCCGAGGAAATGATGGAATATCTTGAAAAGGGAAACATTGTTAATTCAGTAAATTATCCTTGTGTTTCTGCTCCTCAGGTGGCAGGCTGCGAAAGAGTTTGTGTACTTTCTAAGGCTGAAGCTATGGACGCTGTTAAAAATGCAATTAAGGGCGCAGAACAGCTTACGGCAAAGACAAGAGGTAATTACGGATATACAATTGCTGATGTTAAGAGTGCCGATACAGCAGAAGTTGAGGCTGTTGAAGGTGTGCTTGGCGTAAGAGTTATAAAATAATAAATCGTAAATTCCCATCTGCTGATGCAGGTGGGTTTTTGTTATAAGAATAAATGGGATCTTTGTTAAAAGGCGTGTTAGATGATGTTGGGGTTATAAGGAAGGAGAAAATTATGCTGTATTTTGACTGTGATTATATGGAGGGCTGCTATCCCGAAATACTTAAAAAACTTGAAGAAATAAATATGGAAAAGAACACAGGCTATGGAACGGATGATTATTGTAAAAGTGCTTGTGATAAAATATTAAAGAAATGCGGTATCGATGAGGGAGAGGTGTACTTTATGACAGGGGGTACACAGACTAATTCTACGGTTATATCAGCTTTGCTTAAAAATTATGAAGGAGTTATTGCGGCAGACAGCGGTCATATAAATACTCACGAGGCAGGAGCTATTGAAAATTCGGGACATAAGGTTATAACAATTAAAAACAATGAGGGCAAAATTATGCCCTGTGATTTAAGAAAATATCTTGAAAATTTTCATCGTGATGAAAATAATGAACATATGGTTTACCCCGGAATGGTATATATATCTTTTCCTACAGAGTACGGAACTCTCTATAGTGCTAATGAGCTTAATGAAATTTATAATATTTGTGTTGAATACGGAATATTTTTGTATGTAGACGGTGCAAGACTAGGTTATGGCATTATGGCAAAGGAAAATGATGTGACTCTTGAATATCTTGCTCACAACTGCCATATTTTCTATATAGGTGGGACGAAGGTAGGGGCAATGCTTGGGGAAGCTGTAGTAATTCCTAATAAAGGGCTTATACCCCGTTTCTTTACAGCCATAAAGCAGAAAGGAGCTTTGCTTGCAAAGGGCTGGATCTTGGGTGTTCAGTTTGATACTCTTTTTACAGATGATCTGTATTTTAAAATAGCTGAAAATGCTGTTTTAAGGGCAAATGAAATTAAAAGAATTTTTGAGGAAAAGGGATACAGGTTTTACATAAATTCTCCTACAAATCAGATATTTGTAATTATGGATGATGAAAAAATAAAGGAATTAAAAAATAATGTATCATTCAGCTTTTGGGAAAAATACGATGAAAAGTCTACTGTAGTAAGGTTTGCTTCAAGCTGGGCTACATCAAAGGAAGATGTGGAGAGGCTTGAAAAATTTTTATGATAAAAAAATAATGGCATAAATAATCAGTGCTGTGCTATTTAAATATAAAACAAATCATAATATGAAATAAAAAAGGATATGCAAAAATATTAAATAAAATGGAAAGGATATGATATTTTGTATTTCAGCGGGGTTTTTATAGGAATTGTTGCATTTTTGTGCATAGGGGTGTTTCACCCTATTGTAATAAAGGCAGAGTATTATTTTACCTATAAAATATGGCCTGTGTTTGCTGTTTTGGGATCTGCTTTTATTTTAGGGGCATTGTTTTTTGAAAATATAGTTTTAAGCGCTTGCTGTGCTGTTGTGGGAATAAGTTTTCTATGGAGTATAAAGGAGCTTTTTGAACAGGAAAAAAGAGTTGAGAAAGGCTGGTTTCCTAAAAATCCTAAGAGAAAATAAGCAGGGTCAAGGCAATGGAAGCGGTATATTTTTAATAAAAAAGCCCCGCAAAGTGCGGGGATAATATAACGGATCAATCAACAATATAGCTGCTTAAAGCAGACTTAACTGCGTCAAACTCACTGTCATCGTGAACGTCAAGTCTGAGAACAGTACTTACATCTAATGAAAAGATACCCATAATAGATTTTGCATCTACTACATATCTGCTTGAAGCTAAATCAAAATCACCGTCAAAAGTATTAATTGTATTAACAAAGTCCTTTACTTTATCGATAGAGTCTAACTTAATATTTAATGATTTCATTTAAATTTACCTCCCTTTATAACTGCCCATAGGGCTAAATTAATTTGTTATAAGAATATAATAACTTTATTTAAGTCATTTGTCAAATATATTTTTTTTATATATTAATTGTCGGGATTGAATAAAAGTACTAA
>JAUNPM010000155.1:0-2678 GCA_030536675.1 Clostridia bacterium
TATGGCAGGTCTTGACCCCTACGGAAGAGATGAAATACTTGGAAATATTAAAAAAATGCACAGTGAGCTTGGCATAACAATTATACTTGTATCTCATTCAATGGAGGATATTTCAAACATTGCAGAAAAAATAATTGTAATGAACAAAGGAAGCGTTGCTATGTTTGACACTGTTGACAATGTGTTTAAAAAAGCTAAAACACTTACCAATATGGGACTTAACGCACCACAAATGACATTGCTTTTCACAAGGCTTAAGGATATGGGACTTAACGTTCCCCAAAACATATACAATGTTAAGGAGGGAGCGGAAATTTTGATTTCCGCTTTAAGAAAATAAAATGAATCTTACAATAGGACAATATTACCCTGCCGAATCTGTTATCCACAGACTTGACGCAAGAACAAAAATAACGGCTACTTTTATATATATTGTTGCAATATTTGCCGCAAAGGGTGTTTTAGGTTACATTTTATGCGCCCTTTTGCTTGGTGCAGTGATCAAATTATGTAAAGTGCCTTTTAAAATGATGCTTGGCGGGCTTAAAAGCATTATAGTAATCATTATATTTACTGTTGTTTTAAATATGCTTTTTATTAGGACAGGCACCGAGATCATAAGCTTTGGCATAATACACATTACAACAGACGGCATAATAATGGCAGTAAGGCTTTGTATAAGACTTGTTATGCTCATATTAGGTTCATCTGTTCTCACTCTTGTAACCTCCCCTATTGCTCTTACGGAAGGCATTGAAAGTCTTTTGAAGCCTCTTAAGAAAATAGGAGTACCTGCCCACGAAATTGCAATGATGATGTCAATAGCTTTAAGATTTATACCAACTCTTGTAGACGAGCTGGACAAAATAAAAAAAGCACAAATGGCAAGAGGAGCTGACTTTGATACAGGAGGACTTGTGGCAAAGGCTAAGTCAATGATCCCCCTTCTTGTACCTCTTTTTGTGTCCGCTTTCAGACGAGCCGATGAACTTGCAATGGCTATGGAAGCAAGATGCTACAGAGGTGATGTAAACAGAACAAAAATGAAAGAGCTTAAATACGGCAAAAACGACTTTATTGCTTACGGAACAGTTATCCTTGTTACAATTGCCGTAATATTATGCAGAATATTTTTAGGAGTTTAACGTATGAAAGTTTTACTTACCGTAGCCTATGACGGCAGCGGATATTACGGCTGGCAGATACAAAACAACTTTGTTACCGTTCAGCAAAAAATTGAAGAAGCCTTATCTGAACTTTTGCACCAAAAAATAAGTGTAAGAGGTGCTTCACGTACGGATACAGGTGTACACGCTATGGCACAGGGTGCCGTATTTAACGCAGAAACAACAATACCCGTAAACAAAATTCCCTATGCCTTAAATTCTTTTTTACCCGATGACATTGTCATAACAGGCGCAAGGGAAGTAAGCGAAGAATTTCACCCTCAGTACAGTGTTATTGACAAGACCTATGAATACAAAATATTAAACAGTGAATTTAAAAATCCAAAGCTTGTCAGATATACTGATTTTGTCAGATATAAACTCGATATTGATAAAATGAAAGAAGCCTGCAAATATTTTATAGGTGAGCACGATTTTAAAGCCTTCTGTGCCAGCGGTTCAACTGCCAAAACCACTGTCAGGACAATATACAGCCTTGAAGTAAAAAAAGAAGATGACATAATTACCATATCCGTCACAGGCAGCGGATTTTTATACAATATGGTAAGAATAATTGCAGGTACTCTTGTTTATGTGGGACTTGGCAAAATAAAACCAAATGAAATAGAAAATATTATTAATTCCCGTGACAGAACAAAAGCAGGCAAAACACTTGCTCCTAACGGTTTAACATTAATGGAGGTACGCTATGGAGAATAACCAAAAGAAAAAAAGAAGAAAAAACAAAAGCAAAATACCTGTTATAGCTTTTATTGCAGTGCTTGTTGTTATAGCCTGCGCCGTTTCTTTTGCATTGTTTAAAATGGTAAGCGTAAATATGGGCGGCAGCGGTGAAAACATTACAGTGGAAATACCCCAAGGCTCAACAGTAAATGACATAGCGGATATACTGGCTGAAAACGGTGTTGTTGACAGTGCATCCCATTTTATATTTTTGTGTAAAAGCAACGAGCAGGGTTCCCAATTTAAGTACGGAACATATGTCTTTAACGGAGATGAAGACTTTTTTGAAATAACAGATAAGCTGAATAACGGTGACTCCCTTGACACTTCAATACACATAACCGTAAAAGAAGGTATGTGGCTCAGCGAAATTGCCTCAGCCGTTTCTGAAGCGGGACTTTGCGGTGTTGATGAATTTATGGCGGCTGCCGACAGCAAAGATTATGATTATGACTTTATAAAGGACATTCCCAATAGGGAAAATTTACTTGAAGGCTATTTGTATCCCGAAACATATTATTTTCAGCCGGGAACTTCAGCCCACGACATTGTTGATACAATGCTTAGTCAGTTTGACAAGGTGTGCAATGAAAACGATATTTACAGCAAAGCCCAAAAAGCGGATAAAAGTCTTGACGATATTGTAATAATAGCTTCCCTTGTGGAGTCTGAAGTAAAGGTCGATGACGAAAGAAGCCTTGTTTCTTCCGTTATATACAACAGACTTGCTTCAAATATGAAATTACAGATAGACGCTTCCGTAATATA
>JAUNPM010000155.1:2688-4368 GCA_030536675.1 Clostridia bacterium
TGGGCGAAAGAGTTTCAAGAGTATATTACAAGGATCTTGAAACAGAAAATGAACATAACACTTATTATGTTACGGGTTTGCCTGTAGGTCCCATATGCTCACCAAGAGCCGCTTCTCTTGTTGCTGCGGCAGAGCCTGAAAATACCGATTATCTCTACTATGTGGTAGAAGACCAAAGCACCGGTAAACATTATTTTACGTCAGATTATGATGACTTTTTAAATGCAAGCGAAAAATATAAAAACAGTTTGGAATAATGGTGAAATAAATGAGTTTAGTTGAAAAATATATGGAAGAGTACGTTAATAATATGCTTACTTTTTGTGACGGTGAGCTGGGAGAATTACAAAAAAAAGCCTATAAGGACGGACTTCCCATAATACCTAAAGACGTTGTTAAATTGCTCGGTTTTATATTGGGTATAAAAAAACCTAAGACAATACTTGAAATAGGTATGGCTGTTGGATTTTCATCAAGCTTTATGTCAGGCTTTCTTCCCGATGACGGCTATATAAAAACAATTGATAGATATCCTATGATGATAGAAAAGGCAAAAGAAAATTTCAAAAAATTAGGTGTTGAAAATAAGGTTACAATACTTGAGGGAAACGCTAATGATGTATTAAAGACTCTTGATGAAAAATTTGATTTTGTATTTATGGACGCAGCTAAAGGACAGTATATTAGCATACTCCCCGATGTTTTAAGGCTAACCAAAAAGGGCGGTATAATAATGGCAGATGATATTTTTCAGGACGGAAGAGTTGCTATGGATTATTATTCCATACCAAGACGTCAAAGAACAATACACAAAAGGTTAAATGCATTTTTATACGAAATAACACACAATGAAAAATTAAGAACAACTCTTTTGACAGTTGGCGACGGTGTTGCTCTCATAGAAAAACTGGAGGATTAAATGAATAAATCATTAAAACACACTCTTTGGTTTTTTATGGTCTTAAATTTAATAATATACGCACCCTGTGCCATTGTCGGGATAGCAGATTTCTATGATTTTCTGTTTGAAAAGATTTACAGAATATATATTTGGCAGTATAACAGATTTATGCTGTTTACAATTCCTTTGGTATTTACAAGGATCGTTTATGTAAATTATTTAATTTTTGCCATACTTGCCGTTCTTTGGATTTTTTATATTTACAGTTACAAGGATTGGAAATATAAATATAACTATAAGATGCCTATAAAAGAAAAAATTATTTATATTTTTGTATGGACAATACTTATTATCGGTGTTTTGTACTGTAAGGTTATATTTTGGAATGCTATGTAAGTATGATTATACTTGGAGGTTATTATGAATAAAAAAATAGAATTGCTTGCCCCTGCAGGGGACTTGGAAAAATTGAAAATAGCAGTATTATACGGTGCAGACGCCGTATATCTCGGTGGCACAAATTTCGGCTTAAGAGCAAAAGCCAAAAACTTTGACCGAGATCAGATGAAAGAAGGCATTGACTTTGCTCATAAACACGGAGCAAAGGTTTATATTACCTGTAATATTTTTGCCCATAATGAAGACTTTGAGGAACTGCCCGACTATTTAAAAGAGCTTGAAGAGCTTGGAGCAGATGCCATACTTGTTGCCGATCCGGGAGTATTTGCAGTTGCAAGGAAAACCGTTCCCAATATGGATATTCATATAAGCACACAGGC
>JAUNPM010000156.1 GCA_030536675.1 Clostridia bacterium
AAGCCACAATTTATTTTTCTTTTTCGGTATGGAGTATTCAACTATTGTATCCATTTCTCCCACATTGCTTACAGTGTTGCCAGGAAGCGCCTTGTCAACGGCATTTATTATATCAATTACCGAAACAAGATAGCACTTATTTTTATTTTCCTTTATTTCCGTTATTTTTATATTTTCAACTCTTTTTAAAATACTTTTTTCAGCATAAACCTCGGCAAGATCTTTTATACGAATCGGTCCTGTTTTGCTGACCTTTATTTTCTTTTCGGGTTTTATATATATGTCCATATCACACCTCAAATAAAAAAATACTGTACGCACATTGCATACAGTATTATTTGTATAATTTCATTATTTTATTCAATTTTTATGTTCGGGAACAACGGCAAAAAATTTCAGATCCTCATTTCCGTCATTTATAAGGCTGTGCTCTTCTCCCATAGGGCAATAGTGTACATCTCCAACTTTTAAAGCAATATCATTTCCATTGTATATGACCTTACCACTGCCCTCAAGTATAAGTATTATTTCACTGTTTTCCATATGAGTGTGAAGCCCTATTGAAGCACCAGGCACAAGTCTTCCCCTCATTATTTTATTGTTGCTGTCGGAAAACATTTTAACATTGTATTCCTTATTTCCGCCTTTAAAATTTGGCATTGCCTTTTCTTCCATATTATCAAAATCTATTATCATTTTTACACCGCCCTTATGCTTTATAATCAAATTTAACTTTTTGTAATATGTATTTACTTTCTGTAATTTTTCTCGTGAGGATATAGAGCTTTATCATTGCTTACAATAGCCGTACCTATGCCAAACACCGTAAAGAACTCAAGGAGAACACTGTGCTCAACAGACCCGTCAACTATATGAACTCTGTGAACTCCGTGTGTAATGGCGTCTACGGCACAAATAAGTTTATTGAGAGTAGCCACATCAAGGGTGGCATTTTCAATAATTTCTTTAGCCTCATCAACAGTGATCATTGCCTTTGGCACTTCACTGTCGGCAAGAGGGTGTATGCCGTCCTCTCTTGCAAGGAAAAGCAGCTTTTCCGCATTAAGCGCCTTTGCCACAGCCCCCGCAACGTCATCTGCTTTAAGATTATAGCTTTCAAAATCATCGCTTATACCAATAGAAGATATGACAGGTATAAAATCTCTTTCAAGAAGGTCGTCTATCAATTCCGTGTTTATGCTTTCCACCTGACCAAAATAACCAATATCCTTGCCCTTGACCTGCTTTTTGCTTACCTTTATTGTTCCGCTGTCCTTGCCGCATATGCCTACAGCCTTAGCGCCGTGTTTTTCTATCATCTGCACTAAGTCCTTGTTTATTTTGCCAAGAACCATTTCAACTATTTCAATTGTTTCCTTGTCGGTCACTCGGCTGTTGTCATAGTACTCAATGTCCTTGCCTATAGCCTTAAGCCACCTGTTTATTTCATTGCTGCCGCTGTGTACGATCACAGGCTCCATTCCTATCAGCTTTAAAAGAACTATGTCCTCCATTACGCTTTCCGCAACCTTTTTATCTCTCAAAACCTGACTGCCGTATTTAATTACAACCTTCTTATTATGGAAATCTCTTATATAAGGCAATGCCTCTGTAAGTATTTCCGCCTTGTCCACTATTTTATCAATTTCACTCACAATAACACCTCGTTTACGGCAAGAGCCAGCCCTTTTTTACGCTGTCCTCTAAAATATCCCTTACAAATTTCTTTATTCTTTCGTCGGCATTTCTTTTTTCCCAGTTACCCTTTTCCATTACCTGTGAAATATGCACTTTATTTTCCTTCCACTTATACCCTTGAGTAAGGTAATTAAGCAATAACGGCTGCAATCTGTCAAGAGTATTGGCAAACTGAGCTTCAAGGCTTTCATTTGCCTCAAATTCATACCAAAGTTTTTTAAGCTCTTCACCCTGTTCCCCCAATATTGCATATAACTTATCGGCGGCAGCAGCTTCTCTTTGAGCTTTATCCTTATTTTCCTTTTCGTCATATAAGTAGGTGTCACCTGCATATATTTCAACAAGGTCGTGAATAAGAGCCATTTTTATGCACTTGGTTATGTCCGTACCCTTGGGAGCATACTCTTCAAGTACAACAGCATACATACACATATGCCAGCTGTGCTCTGCGTCATTTTCACGCTTTATTTTCCCGTCTTCATAATAAACCGACTGTCTGTAAATGCTTTTCAGCTTAGATATTTCAATAAGAAAATCCATTTGACGTTTAAATTTATCCATAACAGCGCCTCCGTATTTTAAACCAACAGGGGGTGCTGCAATACACACAGCACCCTTAAATAATCAACAAAATTTTAAACCGGTAAAATTTAATTTATTACTTTTCCAAAAGCTTTAATGTTCTTTCAACAACATTATCAACAGTAAATCCATAATGATCAAATAATACGGAATATGGTGCAGACTTTCCAAATTCGTTCATACCTATGATCTCACCTTCAAGTCCTACATATCTGTACCAGGACATATCAAAAGATGCTTCAACAACTATTCTCTTCTTAACATTTTTGGGGAGAACGCTGTTTTTATATTCCTCATTCTGCTTTTCAAATACTTCAACGCAAGGCATACTTACAACCTGCGCTGAAATACCCTTTTCCTTTAACACATCATAAGCGTCATATACAAGACCTGTTTCCGAACCTGTACCTATAAGTATTACATCGGGAGTTTCCTTAAATGACTCTCTTACAACATAACCGCCTTTTAAAGCCTTCCTTCCGTCAATACCTAAATTCTTTGTATTCTGTCTTGTAAAGAGAAGAGCTGTAGGAGTTGTTTTTTCAGTGGCTGCACTATACCAGGCTGCAGCAGACTCATTTATGTCACAGGGACGCCATACATTAAAATTAGGCGTGCTTCTGTAAGCAGCTATCTGTTCAACAGGCTGATGTGTCGGTCCGTCCTCTCCCACTCCTATACTGTCGTGAGTAAGTATGCTTATTACCGGAAGTCCCGAAATTGCGGAAACTCTTAATGCAGGCTTCATATAGTCACTGAAAACAAAGAAACTTGCAATATAAGGTCTTATTCCTCCGTGATAATACATACCATTTGCAACGGCAGCCATTGCCAATTCTCTTATACCAAAGTGCATATTTGAACCAAGTCTGTTTTCCTTTGTAAAGAACTCTCTGTCCTTCATTTCAGACTTATTTGAAGGTGAAAGATCTGCAGACCCTCCGAAAAGGTTAGGCATTTTTTTTGAAAGCATATTCAGTATTTTTTCTGAACAAGCTCTTGTAGCCATATCTCCTTCATTAAGCCAGAAGCTGTCATCATCTATAAGATCCTGTGCAAATTCATCCTTAAGCCACTCTTCAAGTTCAGCAGCAAGCTCAGGATACTTTTCTTTATAATTTTCATAAAGATCGTCCCATTTATCAGCTTCACTTTCAAGATTTTCAATAACAGCCTCCATATGCTCCTTGACCTGTTCGGGAACAAAGAAATCCTCTTCATAATTCCAGCCCAAATTAGCCTTTGTAGCCCTTACCTCTTCTTCTCCCAAAGGAGCGCCGTGAGAAGAATTGCTTCCCGCCTTGTTAGGAGAGCCGTGACCTATAACAGTCTTTATTTCAATAAGAGTAGGCTTATTTTTCTCTGCTTTAGCTTCCTCAATAGCCTTTCCTATTGCATCAATATCAGTACCGTCCTCAACAAAAAGCGTCTGCCATTCAAGAGCCTCAAATCTTGCTCTTACGTCTTCTGTAAAAGCTAAATCAGTGCTTCCCTCTATTGTAATATTGTTTGAATCATAAAGTACTATAAGCTTACCAAGACCTAAAGTTCCCGCAAGAGAAGCAGCCTCATATGAAATGCCCTCCATCATACAGCCGTCGCCGCAAAGAGCGTATGAATAGTGATCTATCACATTAAAATCATCTCTGTTAAACTTAGCCGCAAGATGAGCTTCAGCCATAGCCATACCTACTGCATTTGCAAAGCCCTGACCAAGAGGTCCCGTACTTGCGTCAACTCCGGGTGTGTGATTAAATTCAGGGTGTCCCGGTGTAACAGAGCCAAACTGCCTGAAATTTTTTAAATCATCAATAGTAAGTCCATATCCGAATAAATGCAGCAATGAATAAAGCATCATTGAACCGTGACCTGCCGAAAGAACAAATCTGTCCCTGTTTATCCATTTAGGATTGTGTGGATTGTGTTTCATATGCTTAGCCCAAAGCTCATAAGCCATAGGTGCAGCGCCCATAGTGATACCGGGGTGACCTGACTTAGCCTTTTCTATTGCCTCCGCACTTAATATCCTCATACAGTTTATTGTTAAAAGTTCTGAAGAATTCATTTTTTTAACCTCCGAAA
>JAUNPM010000157.1 GCA_030536675.1 Clostridia bacterium
GAATTTTTTTTGGCATATCTTTTAAACTCAGGCATATGTACCTCTTCCTTCGGTAAATTCAACAATGGATAGCTTTTTGCTGCTTCCTTTGCCTTCTTCGTTATATCTTTGGGTACATAGCGGTCCATTTGTATTATATTGTCTGCAATTTGAAAATACGCTCCCGAGCTGCCTGCAACAAGTATAGTTGATATCCCCTGCTTTTCATAGAGATTTCTTGCCCTTTCAATAAACGGTGTTATAGGCTCCATATCTCTGTGAATGACCCTCTGCATAAGTTCGTCCCTCACCATAAAATTTGTGGCACTTGTATCCTCATCAATAAGTAAGGCTGTAGCTCCCGCTTCCATAGCCTCCACCACATTTGCCGCCTGTGAAGTGCTCCCACTGGCATCCTCTGTATAAAATGCACCTGTATCTTTTCTATTTGGAAGATCATTAATAAACATAGAAATATCTGTATGCTTAATGCTTCGCCCGTCCTCTGCCCTTATTTTTACCGCATCTGCATCGGTACAAACATACTCTCTTCCGTCTCCTGCAATATGAGGATAAACGCAGAGCTCAAGGGCTTTCAAAAGAGTGGATTTACCGTGGTATCCACCTCCCACGATCAAGGTGATGCCTTTTTTTACTCCCATTCCCGTGATCCTTCCGTGAAAAGGCAGATCCATTTCCACACGCATTGACTGTGGTGAAGCAAAAGGCACCGCATTCTTCATTGGGCGCTGAGAAACACCTGACTCTCTGGGTAAAATTGCTCCGTCAGCTATAAAAGCAACAAGCCCCTGCTTAGTAAGACAGTTTTTAATATATGCCTGATCTTCGGACAATTCCATTACACTTTCCATATGATTTTTGTCCAAATTTTCATAAACACAGGATTTTTCCACACACAACGGCAGAAATTCAAACAATATTTTAATAAGCTCTTTTGAATTAATAGTTCTTCCGTTAGCGGGAAAGCCAACTTCAAACCTGATTATGACATTTCCCTGTGCCGGATCTATGGAACAAGCACTTCTCTCAATAATCTCTTGACCGCACCGAGTTACGGACAAAAGTCCGCTTTTCCCTGAACCCTTTGCCTGAAATGAATACTTTGAAGCACACCCAGCAAATCTGCGTATCAATTCGTCCTGAAGAGCTATGCGTTTATGCTTTTTGTCATATAGCCTTACAGGAAATCCCGCTGTTTTCCCGTTCACCTCTATGTGCAGCTTTGACGGAGAAGCAAAAGGATCCGACTGTACATTATCTATCCCCAGAATAAATCCCTTAAATCTGTAAATTCCCTTTGTTTCTTTATAGGCAGGATATCCTTTTCTGTCTATTCTATATAATAATTCTTTTAAATCTTCTGCCGTTTTCATATTAACCTCTCAATAATACTATAAATACAGAAATCAGGAGGCTCTGCGGGCAGTTTTATAAACCACCCGCAAGCCCCCTGATACTCTTCACACTCCTGTTACAATAATCAACAACCGACAATTTAAAGCAATTCACCATTGCTCTTATTTTTTATTTTTCCTTTTCATTACCAAGAAATAAACGGCACACAAACAGCAAGCAACAAATATAACCACAGTTGCAATTGAAGTATACCTCTCAAAATAAGGCATTGCAGTTTCCCAAGCCTCACCAAGCATTGAACCTACAACTACAAGCACTGTGTTCCATACAGCACTTCCCACAGCCGTAAGAATTAAAAATTTTGCAATGTTCATTGAAGCAAATCCCGCAGGAATTGAAATAAGGCTCCTTACAATAGGCACACATCTGCATATTAAAACTGCCTTTGCCTCATATTTTTCAAACCATACAACAGATTTATCAACGTGATCGGGATTTAAATGCAATATCTGTCCAAATTTTCCCTCAAAAAGTTTTCTTAATCTTTCCGCCTTAAATATTCTTCCCAAAGCATACAGCACAATTGCACCCACAACTGAACCGAGTGTTGCCGCAAATATTGTTCCCGGAATATTTATTGCCGTAGAAACCGTAAGTGCTCCTCCAAACAAAAGCACAGCCTCAGAGGGAATGGGGGGAAAAACATTTTCGATGAATATAAGCATAAATATACCTATATAACCGTAATTATTCACAACTTCCAACATTACATTTTCCATATTATAATACTCCTTCACTCTATTATTATATTAAAAATCACAAATTTATACTTCCGAAAAAAAAATAACAGCAGATTTAATTTAAAATCTGCTGTTTGACAAATTAAAATGTGCGTGACATGATTCGAACACGCGGCCTTCTGATCCGTAGTCAGACGCTCTATCCAGCTGAGCTACACGCACTTATTCACAACAAAATAATTATACCGTATATTCAAGCTGTTGTCAAGCATTTTATTTCCATTTCAAAGCAGAAAATTAAGAATAATTTTATAAAATTACATAAAGGGAGCAGACGCTCCCTTTCAGACTGTCAAAAAACTAAACTTTTTAAGAAAAATTGAATTTCTTTCGACACCGTAATTTAAAAAGCGTCGCAGACTTAAATCCGCAGGTTTGCAATCCCGAAGCATACGGGACTTGCTTTGCATAGCAAAGTTGCTTGTAAGAGCTTTGCCCGACCGAGGCTGGTCGCAAAACCTTGTTTTGCTGCTCGCCCAAGCAACCGAGGACGGAGACTAGTTTGTGTACTTGCATAGCAAGAACGCAAACTACACGGCTGGTCCCCACCTTAGCATACTGCAAGAAATGCAAGCATTTCTTGCAAGCGTGTCGACTTTATCGACACGCAGAAAGGGAGCAGACGCTCCCTTTGATCGGTCTTAGTCTAAGATACTTTTTATATATTCTGCAATTTCATCATTTTTACAGTTAGCAAAGAAATATTCACTAAACTTTTCGCCGCTTACAGCACCCTTTAAAAGCTCTCTGTCAATATTCTTTAAAACATACATAATATCCGTGTGAGTAACTTTCTTTACCTCATCAAGAATTTTCTTGTTTCTCTGCTCAGGCACAACTCTTTCTTTAGGGTATCCCTGTCCGCTTTCTCCCGAAAACAGCTGTTCAAATGTATACTTCAAATTAAGCTCTGCTCCCCATCCGAATCCCTTTGCAAAAGGAAATGCAGCACAGTTTCCGTCATTGATTTGAGCAAACATATATCCGTCTGAAGGATCTACAATATGTCCGCATAAAACTCCGGGGAAAGAATTGCAGGCAAGCATTGCGCCCTCACCTGTTCCGCAGCCTGTAACCACAAAATCAGCAGCTCCCGAATTTAATAAAATTGCTGAAAGAATACCGCACTGTACATATGTAAGCTGTGCGTCATCTTCTGCAGTATACATACCATAGTTAAAAACCTGGTGTCCCTTTGGTTCAACAACGCTCTTAAGAGTAGAACATATAAGTTCATTTTTCGCTGCCTGACTGTTTTCATTAATTAAAGCTATTTTCATTGATCAATCACCTCGTATATTTTTTTCACATATTAACTATAAAATAAATAACGTGTTTTGTCAACATAAAAAGCTCTGTATTTTTTAACAATTTCCCGTTTTTATAAATATTTTAATCTAAATTTATCCCCTGTTTATAATATATTTATAATATGCCCTTTTATGTATTAAATGAAATAATTTTTAAATTTATATGCCCCTTTTCATATAAACAGCTCATTTTTAACAACATTGCCGTGAAGTACGATTTTATTTCTGTTTCTGTAGGCATTTTTTAGAACAAAATTTCTTTTTTTCTTGCGCAGCTCCCTTTGTCTTTTTTCCTCCGCATAGTCAGCCGCAAAGCCAAAAACAGCAGCACAGCATATTCCAAGCATAAGAAAAGGCAGAGTTACAAAAAGCATATCAGTATATTCTAAGTTTTTAAGCCAGCTTATGGCAAAATTGCCGCAATAGAGAACTATAAACACAACAACTCCCATAAGTAAATTTATGCAAATTTTATTGATCCCTTTAATATCCATAGTAAAGCCTCCGTATCGTTCATTTGTTTGTTATGACATTATTATACAACAAACTTTCTATTTTGTCAAATGTTTGTTCTATTTTTTTAAATAAGTTCTATCTTTTATTTCCATATGTTTTATGTTATACTTAAATAAACACTTATTAATTGCAAATTTTTGATAGTTTGGAGGGTTTTTATGAGGCTTATTACATTTAAACACTTGGGTAAAGAAATGACAGGTATAATAAGAAATAACTATATATATCCTCTGCCTTTTAAATCAATGAATCAATTGATCGATTCTGGAAATTCATTTTCAATTATAGAAGCAATGGCAGGCAACCCCATATCCTTAAGAGAAGCAGAATTACTTGCTCCTATCCCCTTTCCTAAGCAGGATATAATATGCTTGG
>JAUNPM010000158.1 GCA_030536675.1 Clostridia bacterium
ATTAATCATAAAATCTCTCCATTACATTTCCTCTTGTATATTTTCCTTAAATTTATTATAACATAAATATAAAATACTGTAAATTATTACAAACATTCTTCGATATTTTTTTCAATTTATAAAAATAAACGTCAATAAAATTCAAGAATTAAATTGACGTTTATTTAAGTATCAGTAAATCTGCTTTATCAAAGGATAAAATTTTAAAAATTTACAGTACTTTTCATTATATTTATTTACTTTTTCAATTTGTGGTTTTATGACTTCTTTTATTTTTAATTTTGAAATTTCTTTATTGTATTTTTCTTCATCACAGCATCTTAAGGCAAGCAAAGCGCCGCCGTATGAAGCTCCTTCCTGATTTTCGGGCACTTCAAGTTCAATATTAAGCACATTTGCTATTATATTAAGCCAATACCTGTTTTTAGTGCCGCCTCCGCAAATTTTACTTTTATTTATTTTTACACCCATTGATTTAATAATATCCAAGTTCTGCCTTAAAGCAAAAGCAACACCTTCAAGAACAGCAGCAGACATATCCTTTCTTGTGGTAGACATACTCATTCCGTAAAACATTCCTCTTATTTTTGTATCGTTAAGAGGCGATCTTTCACCCATTAAATAAGGAAGAAAGAAAACATCACTTATACCGTCACAGTCCTCATATTCCTTATCATAATCATCTGTGCCTATTATATCCTCAAGCCACCATTTGTTACAGCTTGCTCCGCAAAGCATACAAGCCATATAATGATATTCACCTGTAGCATTGCAGAAGTTATGTATTGCATTTTCATAATCTGCTTTATATTTACTTGTTACCGCAAATATGGTTCCCGAAGTTCCTAAAGAAATGTTACAGTCGCCGTCATTAACAGTTCCGGTACCTATTGCGGCAGCTGCGTTATCTCCCGCACCTGCTGCCACCTTCACATTTTTTAAGCCAAGAATTTTTTCCGTTTCTTCATTAATATATCCGACACATTCATAGCTTTCATATACCTTTGGCAGCCAATCCTCATTAACTCCCGTTATTTTAAGCATCTCCTCCGACCATTTTCTTTTTTCAACGTCAAACAAAAGCATACCCGACGCATCGGAAACATCCGTACAATGCTTTCCCGTAAACCTGTATACCATATAGTCCTTAGGAAGCATAATCTTACTAATTCTATTGAATTTTTCAGGCTCGTTATTTTTAAGCCACATTATTTTAGATGCCGTAAAACCGGGGAAGGAAATATTACCCGTAAGCTCCGTAAGGCGCTTTTTGCCAACAACATTGTTAAGATAGTCTGATTCCTTAAAGGATCTTGTGTCATTCCAAAGTATTGCA
Organism: Clostridia bacterium; assembly: GCA_030536675.1. Lineage (GTDB taxonomy): Bacteria > Bacillota > Clostridia > Lachnospirales > CAG-274 > Gallispira. The sequence goes on from JAUNPM010000158.1 coordinate 1,337, forward strand.
GGCATTATAACATTGTCCTTTTCATCAAGCGCCACAAGACCGTGCATTTGTCCGCCGAAACCAATTGCCGCAACCTTGGTTTTGTCAATATTTTCCGTAAGCTCCTTTATTCCCTCAACTGTTTTTTCATACCAATCCTTGGGATCCTGCTCCGCTCTGCCTTCTTCTCCGTATCTTACTTCATAAACTTTTGACGTAACACCGCATATTCCCTCATCACCCAGCAAAAGCAGCTTAACAGCGGAGGTGCCCAAATCTATACCTATATAATACATATTTCACCTCAGCAATTATAAATATACTGATTTAAAATACTTTCAAGCATTTCCTGTCTGCCTGACTCGTTAGGTGTAACACCGTTTTCAAGAGCATATTTTTCAAGCCCCTCAAAATCAATTTCACCTTTTTCAATTTTTAAGCCAAGCTCTGATTTCCAGCTTCTGTATTTATTTTCAATAAAATCCTTAAATACACCGTCCTCAATTAATTTTGCCGCAGCCTTAAGCCCCCACGCAAAGGTATCCATACCTGCAATATGTGCATAGAAAAGATCCTTTTCATCAATTGAAGCTCTTCTCACCTTTGAATCAAAATTAAGTCCCCCTGTTCCAAGTCCTCCGTTCTGTAAAATTTCATACATAGCAAGAGTTGTGTCATAAACATTTGTGGGAAATCTGTCAGTATCCCAGCCCAAAAGAGGATCACCCATATTTGCGTCAACGCTTCCAAGCATACCGTTAATTCTGCACATATTAAGCTCGTGCATAAATGTGTGCTGTGCAAGTGTAGCGTGATTTGCCTCTATGTTTAATTTATAATCCTTTTCAAGACCATATTTTCTTAAAAATCCCATTACCGTTGCAGCGTCAAAATCATACTGATGCTTTGTAGGCTCCTTTGGCTTAGGCTCAATTAAAAGAGTTCCCTTAAAGCCAATTTTTTTCTTGTACTCTGCAGCCATTTTCAAAAGCATTGCAAGATGATCCAATTCCATTTCGGTGTCGGTATTTAAAAGAGTTTCATAACCCTCTCTTCCTCCCCAAAACACATAATTTTCTCCGCCCAATTCCATTGTTATATCCATTGCCTTTTTTATTTGAGCCGCAGTATAGGCAAATACGGTACTGTTGCAGGAGGTTGAAGCGCCGTGTACAAATTTAGCGTCACCAAAAGCATTTGTAGTCCCCCAAAGGCATTTAATGCCCGTTCTTGACATTTCTGATTTAATAATTGCAGCTATTCTGTCAAGATTTTTGTTTGTTTCTTCAAGGGTTTCACCTCTCGGCGCAATATCCACATCGTGGAAGCAGAAATAATTGATCTGCATTTTTTCCATAAATTCAAAAGCAGCATAAACTCTGTTTTCTGCATTTTTAATTGGGTCTTGATTATCCCAGTGATGACTTTTGCTTGCCCCGCCGAACTGATCCCCTCCGAAATATGTAAACGTATGCCAATAAGCCATTGAAAACTTCAAATGCTCCTTCATAGTCTTGCCAAGTATTACTTCATCGGGATTATAAAATTTAAAAGCAAGTGGATTATTGCTTTTGCTTCCCTCATAATTTATTTTTTTAATGTCCTTGAAATATTCCATATTATGACCTCCTACATTTCTTTTTCGGGTATATTGTATTTTGTTATTAATTCAGAATTTATTTTATAATTACTTCCGTTTGTATTTCCCGTATACAAATAATTTATCATTTGGGCAACACTGTTATAGCCCTGTTTGTATGGGTGCTGATACACTGTAGCTTTTATAACATCCTTTTCAAGATATTTAAGTGTAATTGGAAGCACGTCGTTTGTAACCGCATAAATCGTTTTTCCCGACCTTTCTATAGCCTCCATAACGCCGTCTATACCGCTTGCCACAACATACACAAAGTCTATATTATGTTTTTTTATCATTTCACTTGTCTTTTCATAAGCCGTGCCTGAATTGTCCTCCGTATAAAAATAGTCTATTATATTTATATTGGGACACTTTGACGCCGTGCTTTTAAATGCCTCATATCTTTCCATATGTCCTTTTATGTTTTTAGAGCCGTGAACGATGCCAACATTGAGCTTTTTGCCGAAAGCGTGCATAACAAGCACTGCCGCAGCCAGCTTGCCGCTTACGTTGTAGTCACAGCCCGCATAGCCTATTTTATTTTTTACATCAATATCCACATTACAGGTAATGACAGGTATATTAATACTTTCTATTTTGTTTTTTATTTCTTTTCCATTAACTGGAGTAATTATAAGCCCGTCAATTTTTTCCTTTTCCATTTCACAAATAGCATCTGTCTGTTCCTTTTCGTTGTATCCCTCCAATTTTTTTATTATAATTTCCGCACCGTAATTGGCAAGCTCTTTTTTACTGTTTTCTATTCCTTCAATTACATCGTCAAAAAATCTGTTTCCTATACAATTAAGTATAATGCCTATTTTCTTTGTTTTCTGTCTTGAAGCAAGAGCCTTGCCTATTGGATTTGGCTGAAAATTATACTTTTTAATTATTTCATTTACCTTTTGAATGTTTTCACGGCTTACACCGCTTCTTTTGTGGAGTACTCTGTCAACGGTCCCCCTTGACACTCCCGCCATTTCCGCAATTTCTTTTATGGTAATACTCAAATTATCACTTCTTTCTCGGCTGCGTCGTGCTCGCACACAATTTATTTTAATTATAGCAAATTTGTTTTTATATGTCAATTATTTAATCAAATAAAATTTATGTTGTTATGAAAAAATTTTTTATTTCATTTTAAACTGTGGGGAATATATATTTACAAAATATGTCAAATATTGTATAATATTTGTAAGCAAGAGGAAATAACGGGCGGTTGTTCCTCCCCAATCTGAAAAGAGAGGGGGTGATATTATGAATGATGAAATCATTTATTTGACTTTATTAATTATAATTATTATTTTGATAAAGAAATAACCGCCCTATCCGATACATAGAGCGGTTAAATTAACTTAGCTTGTATGAGGTACAACAACCTTGGTTGCTCTCT
>JAUNPM010000159.1 GCA_030536675.1 Clostridia bacterium
CTAAATTCCACTTTAAAAAAATTTAAATTCCACTGTGGAATTTACTTTGAGAATTAACGATTGTTTTTGAAGAAAATTGAATTATACAAATTTTATATGCTTTTAATTGACTTTTTATTTTGTTTGTTATAAAATTATTCTTGAAAGGTATATCAATAAGAAAAAATGTAGTTAAAGCCGATTTAAAGGTCGGCGGAAATTTGGCATAAAAAATATATATAAAGAAGGTTATTTGATTTAAATTATAATTGGATTTTCTGAAATAGGGTTTTGGGAGATCCTTTTTTAAATTTTAAAATTCGGGAGGTTTTGATATGGATATAAGAGAAATATTGAAAAGAGTGGATCATACGCTTTTAAAACAAAGTGCTGTGTGGAATGAAATTAAACAAATATGTGATGACGGCATAAAATATAATACTGCAAGTGTTTGTATACCTGCAGCTTTTGTAAAAAGAGCAAAAAGATATGTGGGAAACAATGTAAAAATTTGTACTGTTGTAGGCTTTCCCAACGGATATTCAACTACGGCGGCAAAGGTTTTTGAAACAAGAGATGCTGTTGAAAACGGTGCCGACGAAATTGATATGGTTATAAATATAGGTGATTTAAAAGATAAAAACTATACGGGAATAAGAAATGAGATAATGGAAATAAAAGGGGCTTGCAGGGATAAGGTGCTTAAAGTCATTATTGAAACCTGTATGCTTACGGAAGATGAAAAAATTAAAATGTGTGAAATAGTTACGGATACAAGGGCTGATTATATAAAAACAAGTACAGGCTTCGGAGGGGCAGGAGCCTCCTTTGAAGACATAATTCTTTTTAAAAAGTATGTTGGCAGCAATGTTAAAATAAAGGCGGCAGGCGGCATATCATCAATTGAGGACGCAGAAAAATTTATTGAGCTTGGTGCAGACAGATTGGGAACAAGCAGAATAGTTAAAATTTTAAAGGAAGAAGAGCTATGATAACAAATATATTAATATGTGTGGTAATTGTTTTGCTTATTATAGTGCTGATATGCATTATAAAAAGTAAAAGCAATAATGATTTAAGAGATTTTGAAAATATATTGGATAAAAACAGCAGAAACACAATAAGGGAAATCAATCAGGGACTTACGGGCAATCAAAGACTTTTTAACGATATGATAGGTGAAAAAATAAACTCTATAGAAACCAGTATATCAAAAAGTCAGTCTGTTTTGAGAGAAACATTGAACACATCGGTAAAACAGCAGGAGGAGAGATTTAAAACCTTTTCCGTGGAAAATGAACAGAAGCTGGAGAATATAAGGGGAACTGTTGAAAACAGTCTTTCCGCCATAAGAAATGACAACAATAAAAAACTCGATGAAATGAGAAGTGTTGTTGATGAGAAGCTGCAAAAGTCTTTGGAGGATAAAATGAACCAATCCTTTAAACTGGTAAGCGAAAGACTTGAACAGGTTTATAGGGGGCTTGGTGAAATGCAGACCTTGGCAAATGGTGTGGGAGATTTGAAAAAGGTCCTTTCAAATGTTAAAACAAGAGGGATACTGGGAGAAATACAATTAAGTGCCATATTGAAGGAAATATTGACAAGTGAGCAGTATGAAGAAAACGCAGAGGTCGTTCCAAACAGCGGGAAGAGAGTCGAATTTGCTGTGAAGCTCCCGGGAAATAATGAAGGCAGTGTGTATTTGCCTATAGACAGCAAGTTCCCCGGGGACAGGTATCAAAGTCTATTAGATGCATATGACAGCGGAGATAAGGAGGCTGTAAATACGGCAGTCAAAAATCTTATGGCTGTTATAGAAAGTGAAGCTAAGGATATAAATGAAAAATACATTGCGCCGCCTAACACAACTAATTTTGCTATTATGTTTTTGCCCTTTGAGGGGCTTTATGCGGAGGTCGTAAACAGAGGTATGATAGAACGCTTACAGTCTAAGTATAAAGTGAATATTGCAGGACCAAGCACTATGGCGGCTCTTTTAAACAGTATTCAAATGGGCTTTAAAACTTTGGCAATACAAAAAAGAAGTATGGAGGTCTGGGATACTCTCTCTGCCGTTAAAACTGAATTTGGCAAATTTGCCGATGCTCTTGACAAGACAAAAAAGCATCTTGATATGGCAAGCGATGACCTTGAAAAACTTGTTACCACAAGAACAAGGGCAATGAGAAGAAAATTAAGCAGTATTGAGGAAATGACCGACAAGGAGAAGGCTGAAAGAATATCGGAGGCAGATTATGAAGAATAGACTTGTTTGCGACTGCTATGACATATGGGTGGAGGATATAAAAAGGCTCTTGAAGAGGGAGCAGATACCTTTGAAGATCTGGAGGAAAGTATGCTTTTGGGAGTTCTTTGCAGTGCTTGTATAAATGACAGTAAAAAGGTTATAGCCCAATTAAGAAAGGAACTGGGGAGAGAATGACTTTACAGCAATTGAGATATGTTATTGAAGTGGCTGAAAAAGGTACTGTAAGCAGTGCGGCTAAGGCCCTTTTTATATCACAGCCAAGCCTTACAAATGCAATAAGGGAATTGGAAAAGGAATTGCAGATCAATATTTTTATGAGAACAAATAAGGGTGTTGTTTTGTCAAATGATGGAAATGAATTTATAGGATATGCAAGGCAGATAATTGAACAGACAGATCTGCTTGAGGACAGATATATTAAATATAAGAGGCATAAAAAGAAGTTTTGTGTTTCAACTCAGCATTATTCCTTTGCCGTAAATGCTTTTGTGGATGTTATAAGAGAGTTTGGCTATGAAAATTATGACTTTACATTAAGAGAAACCCAGACCTATGAAATAATAAGAGATTTAAGTCAGCTTAAATGCCAAGTGGGAGTTCTCTATTTATCAAATGACAATGAAAAGGTAATTACAAAGCTTATAAATGAAAATGATTTGGAATTTAATGAACTTACAAGGGCAAAGCCACATATATTTATAAGCTCCGAGCATCCTTTGGCAGATAAAGATGTAATAACGTTTGAAGATCTAAAGGGTTATCCCTATTTGGAGTTTGAACAGGGGGAATACAATTCTTTTCACTTTTCAGAAGAGCTGTACGGAAATATGGAGAGGGAAAAAACGATTAAAGTAAGGGACAGAGCAACCCTTTTTAATTTGGCAGTGGGACTTGACGGATACACGGTAAGTTCGGGCATAATAGACAGAGAGCTTAATAATGAAAAAATAATTTCAAAGCCCCTTAAGGCTGATGATGAAATGAGAATAGGTTATATTGTACATAAAAATATATCAATAAGCAATTTGGCGGCGGCTTATATTGAAAATTTAAAAAAATACGTATAATTAAAATGGGTTGGGTATAGTTTTAAACTATATCCAACCTTATTTTTTATGTATTTTACAAAATATAAAATCGATTATATAATAGTGATAAATTTAAATAGGAGATGATATGAAATGAGTAATTTAAAAACACCGTTCAGATTTGATTATGTGGGAAGTTTTTTAAGACCTACAAGGTTAAAGCAGGCAAGAGCTGATTTTGAAGCAGGAAAAATAAATGCAGATGAATTAAAGGCAGTTGAGGACAATGCCATTACGGAGCTTATTAAAAAGCAAAAAGATGCGGGATATAATGTAATAACAGACGGGGAATTCAGAAGAGCAACCTGGCATCTTGATTTTATGTGGGGTTTTAAAGGAGTTGCTCACAAGAAAACAGAGAAGGGCGTTGCCTTCCACGGAGAAGCAGCGTTAATTGACGATACTTGGCTTACGGGAAAAATTTCAGGGGAAAATCATCCCTTTGTGGAGCATTTTAAGTTTGTGAAGCAATTTGAAGATGAAAATACAGTTGCAAAGCAGACTATTCCCGCACCTGCCCAGTTCTTTCAGCAGATGATAATTCCCGTAAATGTTGAGACTACAAGAAAATTTTATGCTACAGATGATGAACTGATAGAGGACATTGCAAAGGGTTATCAAAGAGTAATAAAAGAGCTTTACGACGCAGGCTGCAGAAACATACAATTTGATGATTGCACTTGGGGTGTGCTTGTTGCCGAGGGAAGTGTGGAGCGCTACGGAAAAGATGCAGACCTTAAATCAATTACAGAGAAGCTCTTAAGGGTAAATAATCTTGCAATTGAGGGCAAGCCTGATGACCTTGTTATAAACACACATATTTGCAGAGGAAATTATCATTCTGCATATTTCAGCAGCGGGGCTTATGATACAATAGCCGAGCCTCTGTTTGGAAGAGAAAATGTGGATGGGTATTATCTTGAATTTGACGATGAGCGTTCAGGAGGCTTTGAGCCTTTAAAAGAAATTACGGGAGATAAAAAGGTCGTTCTGGGACTTATTA
>JAUNPM010000160.1 GCA_030536675.1 Clostridia bacterium
TGGTAATAGGGTTTAAAACAGTACAATGAATAAAGATACGAAAAAGTTTACGGAGGACTGAATATTATGCTGGAAAGAATAGCAGATATTGAAAAGAGATATATTGACCTTTCGGACAAAATAAACGATCCGGAGGTAATAAGCAACAATGAGGAATGGAGAAAGCTAATGAAGGAACACAGCGATATTTCTCCCATTGTTGAAAAATACAGAGAGTACAGGGAAACAGAGGCGGCAGTTGAGGACGCCAGAGAAATGCTTGATGATTCCGATGAAGAAATGAAGGCTCTTGCAAAGGAAGAATTTGCAGAGGGCAAAAAAAGAATTGAGGAAATAAAGGAAGAGTTAAAAATATTAATGCTGCCAAAGGATCCTAATGATGAGAAAAACGTAATAGTTGAAATCAGAGGCGGCGCAGGAGGCGACGAGGCAAACATATTTGCAGGGGATCTTTTCAGAATGTATTCCAGATATGCCGAAAGACGTCGTTGGAAGATAGAAATCGTTAGTATGAACGAATGTGAAGCGGGAGGATACAGAGAAATTTCATTTATGATAAACGGTCAGGGAGCATATTCAAGGCTTAAATATGAAAGCGGTGTTCACAGAGTTCAAAGGATCCCCTCAACGGAATCGGGAGGAAGAATACACACTTCGACAGCTTCGGTAGCTGTTTTGCCTGAGGTGGAGGCGGTAGATGTTAAGCTGAATATGAATGATTGCAGATTTGATGTGTTCAGAGCATCGGGAAACGGAGGTCAATGTGTAAATACAACAGACTCCGCAGTAAGACTTACACATATGCCTACAGGCATAGTTATATCCTGCCAGGACGAGAAAAGTCAGATAAAAAACAAGGAAAAGGCTCTTAAGGTGTTAATGAGCAGGCTCTATGACCTGGAGCAGGAAAAACAGCACGCAGAGGTGGCGGCAGAGAGAAAAAGCCAGATAGGAAGAGGAAACAGAAACGAGAGAATAAGAACATACAATTATCCTCAGGGAAGAGTTACAGACCACAGAATAGGTCTTACTCTTCACAGACTTGATTCAGTAATAGACGGAGATTTGGACGAAATAATGGACGCACTTATAACTACGGAGCAGGCTGAAAAGCTGAAGGCAGGCAATGAATAATAAATAATGTTCATAAATTTGTCATATTTTTAACAATAAGTGCTTGAAATTTTCATATGGTTATATTATAATAAACTTATTAAAGCAGGATATGATAATTAATTTTAAATAGTATAAAGCAGGGTTTAATATTAATTTATTCATACTAAAGGAAACGGAAGTAAAGGAGATGTTTTGATGCATATTAACAAAAAAGAATTTAAAAAGAAATTGGCTGAAAATGTAAAAACATTGTCACGTAAGTCTATTGAAACCGCAACTAAAGAACAGCTTTATGAGGCTCTTGTTTTTACAATAAGGGATTATGTAACAGACAAATGGCTTGCAACTCACGAGACCTATGACAAAGAGGGCTGTAAGATCGTATGTTACTTATCAATGGAATTCTTAATGGGGCGTTTTTTGGGCAATGCCATACTTAATATGACAATGCTTGATGAGGTCAAGGAAGTTTTAAGTGAGCTTGACATTGACTACAATTTACTTGAAGAGGTTGAAAGAGATCCGGGACTTGGAAACGGCGGCTTGGGCAGACTTGCAGCTTGTTTCCTTGATTCTCTCTCAACATTGGAGCTGCCTGCATACGGCTGCGGAATAAGATACCACTACGGTATTTTTGAACAGAGAATAGAAAACGGGTATCAGATCGAAGTGCCTGACAACTGGCTCCAGGACGGTGATATGTGGGGTGTAAAGCGTCCCGAATATGCTGTTGAGGTCAAGTTTGGCGGAAATGTAAAGGCAGTTAAAAAAGAGGACGGAAATTATAGATTTGAACAGGAAAATTATCAGTCTGTAATTGCAATACCTTATGATTATCCTGTTATAGGCTATAATAACAACACGGTAAATACATTAAGACTTTGGGACGCAGAGGCTAAAAACAAATTTGACTTAAAGAGCTTTAATGAAGGTAATTACAACAAGGCTGTTGAGGAAGAAAACCTTGCAAAAACTCTTACGGAGGTCCTTTATCCTGCTGATGAGCACTATGCGGGAAAGGAATTGAGATTAAGACAGCAGTATTTCTTTGTTTCAGCTACTTTGCAGAGAGTATTGAACAAGTTTGTTGAGCAGTATGGAAAAGATTTTTCAATTCTTCCCGACAAGTATGCTTTCCAGTTAAATGATACTCACCCAAGTATTGCAGTGGCAGAGCTTATGCGTCTGCTTGTGGACGAATATGATGTTGAATGGGACGACGCTTGGGAAATAACAAAGAAATGCTGTGCTTACACAAATCATACAATTATGGCGGAGGCTCTTGAAAAGTGGCCTATTGAGCTTTTCTCAAGACTGCTCCCACTTATTTATATGATAGTTGAAGAGATAAACAGAAGATTTTGCGAATTCCTTATAAATAAATACGGAAACGACGCTGAAAAAATAAGAAAAATGGCTATTGTTGCAGACGGTCAAATCAAAATGGCTTGGCTTGCAATAGTGGGAAGTCATTCAGTAAACGGTGTTGCTGCTATTCACACGGATATACTTAAAAATCAGGAATTAAAGGATTTTTATGAAATTTATCCCGAAAGATTTAACAACAAGACAAACGGTATTACACAGAGAAGATGGCTGGGTCACGCAAATCCTGAGCTTGCTAAGCTTATTACCAAAAAAATTGGCAGCGGCTTTTACAAGGATCTGTCACAGCTTGAAAAACTTGTGCCTTTGGCTGATGATGCGGATTTCCGTAAAAAGTATATGGATATAAAGAAGGCTAATAAGATCGCTCTTGCCGATTATTTCAAGGCTAATATGGGTATTGAAATAGATCCTGATTCAATTTACGACATTCAGGTTAAAAGACTTCACGAATATAAAAGACAGCTTTTGAATATTTTGCACGTTTTAAGTCTTTACAATAAGCTTAAGGTCAATCCGGGACTTGACATTGTGCCAAGAACATTTATATTCGGGGCTAAGTCTGCGGCAGGCTACAGAAGAGCTAAGCTTATAATAAAGCTCATTAATTCAGCTGCCGACCTTATAAACAATGACAAGACTATTGAAGGAAAAATAAAGGTCATATTTGCGGAAAACTACAGAGTAAGTTTGGCTGAAAAGCTCATTCCCGCAGCTGATGTTTCAGAGCAGATATCAACTGCTTCAAAAGAGGCATCAGGAACAGGCAATATGAAATTTATGCTTAACGGTGCCGTAACTATGGGTACTCTTGACGGTGCAAACGTTGAGATACGTGAAGAAGTAGGCGATGAAAACATATTCATATTTGGTATGAAGGCTGATGAGGTCATTGCAGAGTATGCTAAAAACGACTACAATCCGTGGGATATTTACAATATGAATTCTGATGTGAGAGGAGTGCTTAATATGCTTATTAACGGTACTCTCGACAAGGATACGGAATTGTTCAGAGAAATATATGATTCTCTTCTTAACGGATATAACGGTTCAAGACCTGATGAATATTTTGTGCTTAAGGATTTTGCAGCTTATGCGGAGGCTCAAAGCAAGGTGGATAAGGCATACAGAGATAAGGATAAGTGGGCTAAAATGGTTATTCTCAATACTGCTCACAGTGGTAAATTCTCATCTGACAGAACTATTAAGGAATATGCAGATGAAATTTGGGATCTAAAGCCTGTGCATATTAAAATGTAATTGACTGTCAAAGCTGACAGTATTGAAGGAAATGTTTGTATTTCTTTAAAAAAGCTGTAATTTTAAACAGATAGTTATTTTAAAGGGGCTGAACGTAAAATGAATATTCATTTGCGGCAGTCCTTTTTAAATAAAAAATTCGGGGGATAATATGTTTTATACAAGCAAAAAGAAAACTGCCGTAATTTGTATTGCAGTATTTATATTTATGTTTATATTGTGTACAAGAAGCTATGCTTTTTTAAAGCCACAGCATATAGATTTCAAAAGTGAGAACACAGAATATAAAATTTTCAGTGAAATTGTAAAAATGAACAATGTAAATAAGCTGTTTACTGTTGATATGTTTTTAACGGAAGATTTGGACAGTGTTATAAGTATGGGTAATTTATATGTGGACGGAAGTAAAAATTTAAAGGGGCTGTGTTTTAAGTACACAGGCAATGACAGTATTTACGGCATAAATTTAAATATAAACGGCAATGAATTTGAAATGGAAAACTGTGACAGTGACAACAATTATATTTACAGATATTTTAATACAAATGATGTTGTTTTAAGCTCTCAAA
>JAUNPM010000161.1 GCA_030536675.1 Clostridia bacterium
ATTGCTTGTTGTTTCTGAGGTCATTACATTTTCACTCATTGTAAGAGAGTCCACAATGTCATTTGGAGCAGCGCACTGTGAAGCCATTACGGCAAGTGTACTTCTCATTTCTTCAAGCTCCGCATTTATTTCTTCTCCCTCTGAACCGCTTTGTGCAATTTCATTTAATCTTGTTACAATATTGTTAAATTCCTCAAGTCTTGCGTTATCAATATATCCTTTTTCAATTCCGTCTTCCATATAAACTTTAAGACCGTCCGTAATATTAATAAGCTCATTTGCCGTAATACCGTTTGAACCGTCTTTATATTTATTTATTTCAGCCTGCAATTCATCAGCCTTTTCTGAACACTCCTTAAGCCTTGTTATGATATCATCATCTTCTTCTCCGTCTGTTGTATCAAAAAGATTTTTGATCTCTATGAACTCATTGTTAAGATCAGTCACCTGTAAATAAAGCTCCGAACTTATTGTTCCCTTGTCATATAATGGCGATGCATCTATAAAAATAGTATTTATTTTACTCTGAACATCTGATATAAGCTGTTCAGCCTCTGTTCTGTCAGCTTTTCCGCAGCCTGACATTACTCCCATTACAAGTATCACACCAACTAAAAAACATAATATTTTTTTCATATAGTCCCCTCTTCCTTATTCAATAATTCCCCTTATTTCTTTTAAATCATTTACCCCATATTTCATCATATATTCTTCAATTCCCTTGATAGTTTCAACAGTTGCCGTAGGATTTACAAAATTTGCGGTACCTATTGACACTGCCTCAGCTCCCGCCATTATAAATTCAATGGCATCTTCTGCATTTGATATACCACCCATACCAATTACAGGCACATCTACAGCTTTACAAACCTCATATACCATTCTCACAGCAATAGGTTTTACGGCAGGTCCGCTCATACCCCCTATTTTTCTGTAAAGGACAGGCTGTCTTTTATAAATGTCTATTTTCATACCCGTCAAAGTATTTATAAGGCTGAGAGCGTCTGCACCTCCCGCAACCGCAGCCTTTGCCGTTTCCGTAATATCTGTTACATTTGGACTTAGCTTTACTATTAAAGGCTGTTCAGCCTCTTTCTTTACTTCACTGACTACCTTTTCCACCATAACAGGGTCTGTACCGAAAGCCATACCGCCCTCGCTTACATTAGGACAGGAAATATTAAGCTCAAGCAGATCCACATCTTTTCCTTTTAATTTTTTAACTACATTTACATACTCATCAATTGAATGTCCACATACATTTACAATAATTTTAGTGTCAAACTGTCTTAAAAAAGGAATGTCATTTTCTATGAAATAGTCAACTCCGGGATTTTGCAGTCCCACGGAATTAAGCATACCGCCATAGACCTCGGCTATTCTTGGTGCAGGGTTTCCATTCCAAGGCTTGTCTGCAACACCCTTTACAACTACAGCCCCCAATTCGTTCAGATCCACAAATTCGGAATATTCTCTGCCGCTTCCAAATGTGCCTGAAGCTGTCATAACAGGATTTTTAAGTTCAACTCCGCATATATTAACTTTGGTATTCATTACCAACACACCTCCTTGCTGTCAAAAACGGGACCGTCCTTACAAACCTTTTTATACTCCCAGCCGTCACCCTTTTTAATCTGTACAACACAGCCTACGCAGGCACCTATACCACAGGCCATTCTTTCTTCCATTGACACCTGACACCTTATATTGTTTTCATCTGCATACATTGACAAAAACTTAAGCATAATTTTAGGACCACAGGAATATATCATATCACCCTTTATGTTTTCACTTCTTAAAAGCTCAACAACATTTCCCTTAAATCCAACGGAACCGTCATCGGTTGCCACATAAACCTTTGCGCCGTATTTTTCAAATTCGTCAGCCAGAAAAGAACCGCTTCTGAACCCAAGCACAACAATTTTTTCACCCTTAAGCTGTTTGCAGGTTTCAAGAAGAGGCGGCACACCTATACCTCCCCCTACAAGAACAGCCTTTCCCTCTGAAATAGTATATCCGTTTCCGCAAGGTCCCAAAACTCTTATTTTATCTCCTTTAATTAATTTTGAAAATAATTCCGTACCCTTTCCCACTATCTGAAAAACAAGCCTTAAGCTGCCTTCCTCTCTGTTAATTTCACATATACTTATAGGTCTTGCCAAAAGATTAACTCCGTTATCGGGATAAACCTCAACAAATTGTCCCGCCTTTGCTGCATTGGCTATTTCGGGACATTTGATCTTTAAATCGCATATATTTTCATTTATAAAATCCAAAGATAACACTTCAGCTGTTTCTATTGCTTTCATAGTTCTTCTCCTATTCTTCTCTTTTTTATTTAATTTTACAACATATCTGCAACTTTTACAAGTGTGAGTTATTAATTAGCACAAACTTATAAATTTTTTATTGTTTTTAACTCCTATATAGTTTTATTTTAATATTTACACATAAAAATTTTTGTAACATTTCAACAATAAATGTCTATCCATATTTTTCCATATAGTGTAAAACAAGCAATTATTAACAAATAAAAACATTGTGCAAAATTAAGTATTGTATTTTTTTCAGTAGGGCACTATACTGAAACAGTAAAATATTTTAAATAGGAGGTAATCAAAATGTCAAAAAATTTAAAAAATCTATTTCTTTTTTTCACTGCGATCACAATGATTTTATGCTCCGTAACAGTAGTGCAATCGGCGGCAGTCGTCCCTGAAAACAACAATATTTATTACATAAAAAACAAAAACAGCGGACTTTATCTACAGGTAGAAAACGATTCTCCTTCCGACGGCGCTAATGTATGCCAGTCTGTAGGTACAGGCTCTTTGGGACAAAAATGGATAATCAACGAAAACAGCGATGGCTCAATAAGATTAAAATCCGCCGTTGATATGACAGGCGGTATGGCTCTTGATGTTCCATACGGTAACCCGGATAATCTGGCAAATATCCAAGTATGGAGTTCAAACGGATTATCTCCTCAAAATTTTAAACTTAAATCAAATAATGATGGTTCATATGCCATTCTCACAGGAGCGTCAAATTACAGCAAATGCCTCGATGTACTTAACTTCAGCACAGATTCTGGAGCTAATGTTATTCAATACGATTGTAATATGACGTCAAACCAGCTTTGGTATTTTGAAAAAGCAACTTGGCCTTCTTCTGGGGGAAGCTCTTCATCAAATACAACCATAAAAACGGATTCTGACGGCTATTCAGACCAGCTTATGCAATTTGTTTGCACAAGCGACGGCAAATTCCTTACTGCCTCTTCGGGTAATAATTCCACTCTTACCTCATCTGCCGAAAGTTCCGATTTCAACAAATGGAAAATAATTAAAAAAGGCACAGACTATTATAAAATAGTAAACAAAGCGACAGGTTATGTACTTGCACCATATTCAAATACTGCATCAAACGGTACATCAGCAGTTACAACAGGCTCAATTGATACAGCCTCACAATATTGGAAAATTGTTCCCGTTTCATATGACGGTAATTCATATGCTCTAAATTATACTCTGGTAAATTATCAAAATACAAACCTTGCTTTGACTCTTTCAAACAATAATTTTATTTTAAGTTCAAACTCTTCAACAGACAAACAAACTTTTAAGTTTAACTCATATGGCTGTGAAGGGTTTGCAGGCTCAGCAAAAAGCGTAAAGGGTGAGCTAAAGGCATCTGTTACAGGCGGAATACTGGGAGACGTAGTCAAAGTTAATGACTTTGATTCATTAAAAACTTACGCTTCAGGTTCATCACCCTATACAATAGTTATAACAAGCAATATTTCAAAAGCAGAGCTTACCAAAATAAACGTAGGACAGAACAAAACATTTATAGGTTCATTTTCATCAAATACTTTAAATAATATACATTTCAGATGTACTCCAAACTCCGGAAATATAATATTTAAAAATATCAAGTTCACTCACGATGCCGATAAAAATGAAAATGATGATATTCAAATGTATATTTCAAACGGAGAAAATTTCTGGATAGATCATTGTACTTTTGAAGGACATGATCTTTCAACCGATACGGCACTTCACGAAACAGATGTGGACAAACATATGTATGTAGGACTTAATGCCGACTATGTTTCTGTAACAGGCTGTATATTTAAAGGACATAAATACGGTCTTATTTTAGGTTATCCACAGGATACAGGCGGAGAACCATATGCAGGTTATCCTCAAATGACAATTGCAAACAATTATTTTTATAACATTATAACAAGAGCACCGGGACTTATGAGATACGGCTATTTTCATTCATATAATAACTTTGTATACGAT
>JAUNPM010000162.1 GCA_030536675.1 Clostridia bacterium
TTTATTCTGTTGACCTGATTTACTTCACTTGCGCCGGGATCGTAGTCAATTGCAACTATGTTGCTGTTTTTGTTTCTTCTCTTAAGCTCCTTTATAACTCCCTTGCCCGTAACGTGGTTTGGCAGGCAGGCAAAAGGCTGAGTACATATGTTATTTGACACCCCGCTGTGCAAAAGCTCCAAAAGCTCTGCCGTAAGGAACCAGCCCTCCCCTGTCTGATTTCCCATACTTACAACATCCTCCGCAAGCCTTCCAAGCTCTGCAATGTCCATAGGTCTTTCAAATCTGCTGCTTGCTTCAAGAGCATCACTCATAGGACGTCTGTAGCCCTCTATAAATTTAATTGCAGTGTTTGCCATTATCGTATTCATATGAGGCATACCAAGATACATTTCCTTATATTTATTATTGTAAAGACTGTAAGTAAAGAAGTTTATCAAATCGGGCACAACAGCCTCTGCGCCCTCATTTTCAAGGAGGGTAACAATGTCATTGTTTGCCGTAGGGTGGAATTTAACAAGTATTTCACCTACAACACCAACCCTAGGCTTTATTATGCTTTCATCAAGAGGAAGCTCATCAAAGTCCTTTACAATACCCTTTACGATTTTCTTAAATTCAGATCTGCTTCTTCTTAAAACGGCTTTTTTACAAATTTCATTCCATTTGTTGTAAAGAGCCTCGGCAGAGCCCTTGACCTTTTCATAAGGTCTTGTTTTATAAAGAACCCTCATAAACAGATCGCCGTATAATATTGCCTGCAAAACTCCCATACCTAATTTGGGAGTGATCTTAAAGCCCGGATTTTTTTCAATACCGCTGGCACTTACTGAAATTACGGGAACATTTCCAAAGCCCGCATTTTTAAGGGCACGTCTTATAAATCCAATGTAATTTGTGGCACGGCAGCCGCCCCCTGTTTGGCTTATCATAACGGAAACATTGTTTTTGTCATATTCTCCCGACTGCAAAGCTCTAAGGAGCTGACCTACTACAATAAGTGCGGGGTAGCAGGCGTCGTTATTTACGTATTTAAGCCCTATATCTATACAGCCCTTATCAATGGCAGGCATAAGCACAATATTGTATCCGCAGTTTTTCATTGCCTCTTTTGCTATATCAAAATGTATAGGTGACATCTGAGGCATAAGTATTGTATGATTTTTCTTCATTTCCTTTGTGAATACAACTCTTTCGGGACGCTTCACGGGATTTTTAGGCTTAAAGTTTTTCTGACGTCTTTCTTCCAGTGCAGCAAAAAGTGATCTTATCCTTATTCTTGCAGAGCCAAGATTGCTGACCTCGTCTATTTTCAAAAGAGTGTATACCTTACCCGATGCGGCAAGAATGTCGTGGACCTCATCTGTTGTCACTGCATCAAGACCGCAGCCAAAGCTGTTAAGCTGTATAAGCTCAATGTTTTTCTCATCTCTTACATAGCTTGCGGCAGCATAAAGTCTTGAATGATAAGCCCACTGATCTCTTACATTAAGAGGTCTTGGGACCTTGTCAACACCCAAATGAGCAATGCTGTCCTCTGTAAGAACTGCAACACCGTAGCTTACTATCATTTCGGGTATGCCGTGGTTGATTTCGGGATCAATGTGATAAGGACGTCCCGCAATAACAATACCCGTCATTTCGTTTTCCTTAATATATTCGAGAGTTTCTTCTCCCTTTCTGCGCATATCCTCTCTGAAGCTCTGCTGCTCCTTATAAGCAAGCCTTGCAGCTCTTTCAACCTCTTTTTTGTCTATTTCGGGGAACTCCTCCTGCAATCTTTTTACAAGAACGTCCTCATTGTTAAGGCTGAAAAACGGATTCCTGAAATCTATGTTCAATTCACGTATTTCTTCAACATTATTTTTTATGTTTTCCGGATAGCTTGTTACAATGGGACAGTTATAGTTATTGTCCGCTTCCTTTATTTCCTTGTTTTCATATGCAACACAGGGATAAAATATAAATTTGACCCCGTCCTTTATAAGGCTCATAATATGTCCGTGAACGATTTTTGCGGGATAGCAGGCTGATTCGCTTGGTATTGATTCAATACCCATTTCATATATCTGTCTGCTGCTCTTTGGACTTAATTTAACACTGTATCCAAGCTCCGTAAAGAAAGTAAACCACAAAGGATAGTCCTCATACATATTAAGCACTCTCGGTATGCCTACAACTCCTCTTTTAGCCTCCTCCTCGGGTATGGGAGTGTAGTTAAAGAGCCTGTTGTATTTATATTCAAAGAGATTAGGCACACAGCCCATTGCTGCTTCCTTTCCAAGACCTCTTTCACATCTGTTGCCTGAAATAAATCTTCTGTTGCCGCTGAATTTATTTATTGTCAAAAGACAGTTGTTTCCACAGCCCTTGCATCTTGTAAATGTTGTGGTTATGTTAAGGTCATCAAGCTCTTCCCTTGAAAGAAGAGTTGATTTTTCACCCTCCTTGTACTTATCTCTTGCTATAACAGCAGCGCCGAAAGCACCCATTATTCCGCTTATGTCGGGTCTTATGGCATCTCTTGTTGATATAAGCTCAAAGCTCCTTAAAACAGCCTCATTGTAGAATGTACCTCCCTGCACAACAATGTGCTTACCCATTTCAGTAGGATCAGTAATTTTAATAACCTTTTGAAGTGCATTTTTTATTACGGAATAGGCAAGTCCCGCAGAAATATCGGCAACCTCCGCACCTTCCTTTTGAGCCTGCTTAACTCTTGAATTCATAAACACGGTACATCTTGAACCAAGGTCAATGGGACTTTTTGCAAAAAGAGCTACCTTTGCAAATTCCTGAACGCTTAAATTAAGGCTCTTTGCAAAGGTTTCAATAAATGAACCACAGCCTGCGGAACAGGCCTCGTTTAAAAGCACACTGTCAATTACTCCGTCCTTTATTCTTATGCATTTCATATCCTGACCGCCGATGTCAAGTATAAAGTCCACATCAGGGTCAAAAAATGCAGCTGCCTTATAGTGTGCCACGGTTTCAATTTCTCCAAGGTCCACCATAAGAGCTTCCTTTATAAGTCCCTCGCCGTAGCCTGTTACACAAGCCTTTTTTATTTCCACACCCTCAGGCAGAATATTGTAAATATGCTTAAGAGCGTTCATTATCATTTTAAGTGGATTTCCCTCATTTCCCGCATAGAAGGAATAAAGAAGCTCCCCTTCATCACTTATAAGGGCAAGCTTTGAAGTTGTGGAGCCTGAATCTATGCCAAGGAAGGCATTTCCCTTGTATCCGTCAAGCTCTCTCTTTTTAACAACTGCCTTGTTGTGTCTTTCCTTAAAAACGGCATATTCCTCTTCACTGTTAAAAAGAGGTTCAAGTCTGTTTATTTCCATTGTAAGGTGCTTTTCACCGCTTAAATTCCTTATGAGAGTATCAAAGTCAAAGCTATCCTCCTTGTTTGATGACAAGGCACTTCCCATAGCCGCAAACAAATGAGAATTTTCAACCTCTATGACCTCATCATCAGTTAAATTGAGCACATCAATAAATCTTGCCTTTAATTCCGTAAGGAAATGCAAAGGTCCACCCAAAAACGCAACTCTTCCCTTAATAGGCTTGCCGCAGGCAAGACCGCTTATGGTCTGGTTTACAACAGCCTGGAATATTGACACAGCAAGGTCGGACTTTGCGGCGCCCTCATTTATAAGAGGCTGAATATCAGTCTTTGCAAAAACACCGCATCTTGCCGCAATAGGATATATTACATTGTAATTTTTGGCATATTCGTTAAGTCCCGTTGCGTCAGTCTGCAAAAGTGAAGCCATTTGGTCAATAAATGAACCTGTACCTCCCGCACATATGCCGTTCATTCTTTGTTCTATTCCGCCTCTGAAATATATTATTTTAGCGTCCTCTCCGCCTATTTCAATGGCAACATCGGTTTTTGGAGCGGCAAACTCAATTGCATTGCTTACGGCAACGACCTCCTGTATAAAGGGTATTCCTATCCATTCGGCAATTGACAAGCCTCCGCTTCCCGTTATCATTGCGGAAAATTTAACATTTCCCACAGCGTTTCTTGCATCTTTTATAAGGTCTAAAAGCGTTTCCTGAATATTGGAACGATGACGTCTGTAGTCCTTAAAAACAATATTGTCCTTTTCATCCATCACAACAAGTTTTATTGTGGTTGAGCCAATATCCACACCTGTTCTGAATTTACTCATAAAAAACTCTCCCTCTATATATAATAAATCTTTCAGCTTACAAAGTATATTAATCTGCAATATACAATTTTCCTATTAATT
>JAUNPM010000163.1 GCA_030536675.1 Clostridia bacterium
AATTTTTTGGTACACACGCCAAGAGTAAAAAATGTATATCCGGTCATACCTTCAGATGATATGATCAAAATACTGGAAAAATGTGTTGCAAGAGTTAAAAGCCCCACAAAAGCAATGGACTTTGCCATAAGACGTGAAAATATGTTTACGGCAGCTCTTGATCATAAAGTAATAAAAGTAACTCACTATATGAACAGCAAGGGCTTTACTCACGTACCTATATTTCACGATGATAAGCTGTGCGGTGTTTTCAGTGACAATGTTATATATTCATACATATGTGATAACGGAACCATACACATTGATGAAGATACGGAATTTTTTGAATTTGTAAACTACCTTAGCCTAAGCACTCATATAAACGAATACTTTGCATTTGTCCGTTCAGATGCAACATTATATGAAGTTTCAGATCTTTTTAATATAGACAGCAAATCAATGAAAAAACTGGCTGTTGTTTTCTTTACAAACACAGGGCGAAGCGACGGATATATAGACGCTATGATGACCCCCTACAGTCTTTTAAGAGATGCACCTGAATATATAAATATGTAATATAAACGGAGGATAAGTATATGAAAAAATTAATTTACTTTTTGGCAGCTGCCGCAATTGCAGCTTCACTTTCAGGCTGTAACAACGGTTCCGACTCTGCTCAGTCAGACAATGAAGCAGTAAGCGAAAATAAACAAACTTCATCAATAGCATTCAGCACAAATGATTTTGCTCTTTATACAACAGATGACGATCTTCAGCCCTCAAAATTTTTGTGTATGCTTAATGCAGACCCGTCAGATATTCATTATAACGACAAAAATGCTCAATATATGTCACAATTTATAGAAACGGAAACCATTCACGTAAAAGAAGGAGATAAGGAAAATCCCGGAGAATCAGTGGAAAAAGACCTTATAAGATATATTAACTATACAGGCAGCCGTGATGCAGTCATTACCGTAAAGGGTATTACAACAACAGGTCTTGACGTTGACAGCAATGACAAATGCAGTCCCGTTGAAGACGTTATAACAGCTTACGGCATTGATACGGAAAACGAGGCATATATAGAAGGAGATATATTTGAAGACGGCTCTTATACCATAAGACTTAACTTTACAGATGCCGACGAAAACGGCAAGGTGGAAAGAATTATAAGTCCAAAGGATACGGACCTTAGTTCCACTGATGCAAAATACAGTATTAGATTTAACATAAAAAACGATTATGTTCATGGAATTTCTTATTTTATGAACTACTGATAAACGGAGTAAAAAATGAAAATACGTGATTATTTAAAAGAAAAAAAATTAATATGCGACGGAGCCTTCGGAACATATTTTTCAATTATAAATTCCGAGATACTTCCCGAAAAAGCCAACATTTCTGCACCCGATACAGTATACAGAATACACAGTGAATATATAGGCAGCGGAGCAAATATCATAAGGACAAACACCTTTTCATCAAACAGGCGCTCTTTAAGCTGTGATAAAAAGGAGCTTACGGAAAATATTAAGGCTGCTTATTCAATAGCAAAAAAAGCTGCGGGAAATGACGTATTTGTTGCCTGCGACATAGGTCCGGAAAGCAGTGACGATTTCTTTACAATAGCAGAAACATTTATTAAATGCGGTGCCGAAATAATTCTTTTTGAAACCTTTTCAGATGTGGACTCTCTGCTTCCCGTTATAAAATATATAAAAGAAAAAAACAGGGATATATTTATAATAACACAGTTTTGCGTAAATCAGCACGGATACACGGAATCGGGAATAAGTGCCCAAAGGCTTTTTGAACTATGCAGCAGCATTGAAGAAATTGACGCTATGGGCTTAAACTGCGGTGTAGGACCTTCACATCTTTTAGGTGTGCTGAAAAATATAAATATAGAAACAGATAAATTTATAACCGCTCTTCCAAATGCAGGCTACCCTACGGTAGTTCACGACAGAATGGTTTTTATAGACAACATAAAATATTTTACAGATGTTATGAAAAATATCGCTCCATATGCGGATATTATAGGCGGCTGCTGCGGTACTACTCCAAAATATATTAAAGAACTTTCATCGGAGATAGAAACCGATGTTAAGTTCCATATTCATAAGCTTCACAAGGATATTTTACAGCAGAACACAAAAGAAATAAAAAACAATGCTTTTTTTGCAGGCAAGGAAAACAAAAAACTTATAGCCGTAGAGCTTGACCCTCCCAAAAACAGCGATTGTTCGGGACTTATGGAAACAGCTAACTATTTAAAAAACAAAAATGTAGACGTAATTACATTTGCCGACTCTCCAAGCGGCAGAACAAGAGCGGATTCCGTTTTGATGAGCATAAAGGCGGCAAGAGAAACAGGTGTTAATGTTATGCCCCATATTTGCTGCCGTGATAAAAATACAATAGCCATAAGCTCTCTTCTTTTAGGTGCTTACATAAACGATGTTCGCAATTTCCTTGTTATTACGGGAGATCCCGTCCCAAGCAGTGCCCGTGACAATGTAAAGGGCGTATTTAATCTTGACTCCGTAAGACTTATGGAATATATGAAGGAAATGAACAGAGATAATTTTTCCTCTGACCGTCTTCATTACGGAGGAGCCATAAATTACGCAAGAAGAAATATAGAGCTTGAAATTTCAAGAATAAACAAAAAAATAGAAGCGGGAGCGGAATTTTTTCTTACACAGCCTGTATATGACGATAAGGATATTGAAACCCTCAGATATGTAAGGTCTAAAATAAACACAAAAATGCTTGTAGGCATAATGCCTCTTGTAAGTATCAGAAATGCAAATTTCATAAAGAACGAAATAACAGGCATTTCTATCCCGGACTCGGTTATAAACCGCTTTACGGAAGATATGAGCAGGGAAACCGCTCAGGCAACAGGTATTGAAATTGCCCGTGAAGTTATGGAAAAAGTTGCAGACTTTGCAGACGGCTATTATTTTGTAATACCGTTTAACAGGCTTTCAATAGCCCAAGCATTAATTAAATAGGGAGAAATTATGTTAAAAAAAATTAAAGTTGCAGATTTAACAGTTAATATCGATTTAAAATATGATAAAACCATAAAGCAGTCTGAAGACTATGTATGTGAATTTGACAAACCCAATATAAGCATATATATTCCCGATGAGGATTATATTTCATTAAAAGAAGAAACACCGTATTTAAGCAATGAGGATATTGAGTATATTTATACGGGTGCGGCATTTTATGAAGCTCTTCTCCAATTTAACGGATTTATGCTTCACTCAAGCGGAGTTGTTGTTGACAACAAAGCATATTTATTTTCAGCCGATCCGGGTACGGGAAAATCAACACACACTTCTCTTTGGGTCAAATACTTCGGCAGTGACAGAGCAAAAATAATCAATGATGACAAGCCTGCCATAAGAATGATAGATAACAAAATTTATGTTTACGGTACTCCTTGGAGCGGAAAAACAGATCAAAACATAAATATGAAAGTCCCCTTGGGAGCTATAGTTTTTATAGAAAGATCCAAAGAAAATCATATAAAACAAATTGAGCCTAAAGAAGCCATACCTCTTATACTTCAGCAGACAATACGTCCACGGGAGCCGGAAGTTATGATCAAACTTCTTGATATGCTTGACATTGTTTTAAGGAATATAAAACTTTACAGATTAGGCTGTAACATAAGTGAAGAAGCGGTTAAAGTAAGCTACAACGGAATAAAAGGAGAATAATAAAATGAAAATTAAAGAAGGTTATTTATTAAGAGAAGTTGCAGGAAGTAATATAGTTGTTCCCGTAGGAGAAGGTGCAATGGATTTCAGCGGTGTCATTACATTAAACGAAGTAGGCGCCTTTATATGGAAGATACTTGAAACAGGTGCCGAAAAAGAAGAAATAGTTGAAAAAATGCTTTCCGAATACGACGTTGACAAAACTACGGCAGAAAATGACGTTGAGGAATATATCAGAGAATTAAGAGGAGCTGACCTAATTGCAGACTAAATCAGTTAAGCTTGCAGAAATATATTCCGTTATGGAAGAAATGCTTAATAAAGGCGGTACCGTAAATTTTAATCCAAGAGGAACAAGTATGCTGCCCACGATCCACAATGACGGGGACAGAGTTGTTTTAAAAAAATTCCCCTCTCTTAAAAAGTACGATCTTCCCCTTTATATAAGAGATGACGGACAGTTTGTTCTTCACAGAGTACTCAGCGTAAACAGCGACGGAACATATAATATGTGCGGTGACAAC
>JAUNPM010000164.1 GCA_030536675.1 Clostridia bacterium
TAATAAATGTAAACCATATAAAAAAGTATAATTATAAGAGTGTTATAATGGCAAACGGCGAAACCATACCAATAAGTCAATCATTAAGACCGAAGGTTAAAAGTATTATAGATAATTTGGGAAATTAAAATACGGAAATTCAGCTTTATTAAATTGCAAAAGTGATAATTGACACAAATATAAATAAAGAGTAAAATTATTACAAGGCGGTGATAAAATGAAAAACACGGTTTTGTTTGATCTTGACGGCACACTTGTAAATTCTTTATTTGATTTATGTGACTCGACAAATTATATGCTTAATAAGTTGGATTTGCCTGAAAGAAGTATTGAAGAAGTACGTGAATTTGTGGGAAATGGCATTGATATGCTTATAAGGAGGGCAGTGGGAAGTGAATGTTTTAATTTTGAAAAAGCTATGAGGCTTTTCAGAGAATATTACAATACACATTTGACTGCAAAAACTATTCCTTATGAGGGTATATTAAATGTTGTGGACACATTGAAGAGCAAAGGCTTTAAGCTGGGAGTTGTAACCAACAAGGCACAGGATGCAGCTGAAAGCATTGTAAATTATTATTTTAAAGATAAATTTGACATTGTTGTGGGAGCTGATTTAAAAAAGAGAAGAAAAAAGCCCGAACCCGACGGTGTTGAATTTGCTCTTTGCTCTATGGAAAGCAATAAAAAAAACGCAATATTTGTAGGGGATTCGGAAGTCGATATAGCTACAGCTAAAAATGCGGGCTTGGATTTTATAGGAGTAACATGGGGATTCAGAAGCAGAGATATATTTGCAGATACTGTACATATTGCTGAAAAGACGGAAGAATTAATAAGTTTATGTTGCAATTTTCTATAAATTTGATATAATTATTAATAAGATTGTGTGTTTGCACAGAGGAGATTTAAGTGAAAAAGTGCAATTATTTTATAACAATGTTATTTAGTAATAAATATTAAATAGAGCAGAGGTGCTGAAAATGGAAAATTTAAAGGTTGTTATACTTGCGGCGGGACAGGGAACAAGAATGAAGTCCGACGTTCCAAAGGTTCTTCACAGAGTTTTGGATAAAACAATGGCGGGTTA
Organism: Clostridia bacterium; assembly: GCA_030536675.1. Taxonomy (GTDB): domain Bacteria; phylum Bacillota; class Clostridia; order Lachnospirales; family CAG-274; genus Gallispira. Next base: position 1,091 of record JAUNPM010000164.1, read on the forward strand.
TGTTATTGAGGCGGCACAAGAGGCAGGCGCCGAGGATATTTGTGTTGTTGTGGGACATCAGTCTGCAATGGTTAAAAATACTATAAAGGATTTATATGATAACATTAAATTTGCAGTACAAAAAGAACAGCTTGGAACGGGTCACGCCGTAATGCAGGCAGGGGACTTTATAAAAGAGGGCAATATACTTGTGTTATGCGGGGATACTCCTCTTATAACAGCGGAAACGATCAAAGAGCTTTGTGATGTTCACGAAAAATGTGAAAACAGCGTTACAGTTGTTTCAATGAAGGTGGATGATCCCATAGGATACGGAAGAATTGTAAGAGAAAATAATTCATTTGCAAAAATCGTTGAACAGAAGGACGCAAGTGAAGAAGAGGCAAAAATAAATGAAGTAAATACGGGAGTTTATATATTTAAAGCTGAAGAATTGAACAGGGCTTTTGAAAAATTAAGCAACAACAATTCACAGGGAGAATATTACCTTACTGATACTCTTGAAATAATAAAAAATAACGGCGGTAAGGTGGGTATAATGACTGCCAGTGATAATGTTGAATTTATGGGGGTAAATTCAAAACTCCATTTGTCACAGGCTATTGCTGCAATGAAGAAAAGAATAAACACAAAGCATATGCTTGAGGGCGTTACAATAACTGATCCTGCAAATACATATATAGGCAAGGACGTTCAAATTGCTCCCGATACGATTATTTATCCCGGCTGTATGCTTGAGGGAAAAACAGTAATAGGGAAAAGCTGTATAGTGGGACCTAATACAAGGATCGTATCATCTAAAATCGATGATTGTGTTACAATACAAATGAGTGTTCTTGTTGATGCTAAGGTCAAGAGCTTTACAACAGTAGGACCTTTTGCATATTTAAGACCTAACAGCTCAATAGGCGAGCATTGCAGAATAGGTGATTTTGTTGAAATCAAAAATTCAAATATTGATGACGGCACAAAGGTAAGTCATCTTACTTATGTGGGAGATTCCGATGTAGGCAAGTGCGTAAACTTTGGCTGCGGCACAGTAACGGTTAATTATGATGGCAAGAATAAATACAGATGTAAAATAGGTGATGAAGTATTTATCGGTTGCAACACAAACCTTGTTGCTCCCGTGGAGGTGGGCAACAGAGCATATACGGCGGCAGGCTCAACAATAACAAAAAATGTTCCCGAGGAAAGCCTTGCAATAGCCAGAAACAGACAGGAAAATAAAGAGGGCTGGAGAAAAAAAGTTAATAAATAATTATTATTAAAAGGTGCGGATCAAAAAGTCTGCGCCTTTTTGTGAAAATATAAAGATTTGGAGAGAATTTTTAAAGTGGGAAAATCTAAGGAAAAAGATAAGGACATAAAAACAAATGCAATGAGAATACTTGAAAAAAATAATATTCCTTTTGAAATAAATACATATGAGTGTGATGAATTTATTGACGGACTTACTGTGGCAGAGCACAACGGACAAGACCCCGAAATATCATACAAGACACTTGTGACCGAAGGAAAGAGCGGGGAGTATTATGTTTTTGTAATACCTATAGCTGAAGAACTGGATCTAAAGAAAGCCGCAAGGTCAGTAGGTGAAAAATCCGTTGAAATGATACACGTTAAGGACATTAACAAAATAACGGGATATATAAGAGGCGGCTGTACACCTTTAGGTATGAAAAAACAGTATATAACCGTGTTAGATAGAAGTGCTGAAAAATATGAAAAAATTATAATAAGCGGAGGAAGAATAGGTTCACAGATAATACTTAAGCCTATGAACCTTGTAAAAGTTGTAAGAGGGAAAATAGAGGATATAATAAAATAAAAAAGTTTTATTGATACAGCCAAGGAATGTATAAGTTAAAAACATTCTTTGGCTGTATTTATTTGAAGGATATGGTTTAAATTGAAATATGAAATTTTTTAAGCCAGTAATTTACTTGTATAATATAGGCAAGGAGCTGTGGAGCTGCCATAAGCTGACCGAACCAGGGCTTGCCGTAATCGGAGGATGAATTTATTAGTTTTGTGACTTCATCCTTGTTTAAGAGGGGAAGGATCGGAGAGCTTTTGTCATACAGAATACAGGAAACTCTTTCTTTAAGCAGTTTTTCGTAGTTTGGACTGTATGTTTTGGGATAGGGAGATTTTTTTCTCTGTGCAATTTCGGGAGGAAGCAAATCTTTTACACTATCACGCAAAAGTCCTTTTGTTACCCCCTTGGGGCACTTATATTCCCAGGGAACATTCCACATATATTCAACTATTCTATGATCGGCATAAGGAACTCTTGCTTCAAGTCCCGAATACATTGAAGCTCTGTCCATTCTGTCAAGAAGTGTTGTCATAAACCATTTTATGTTTAAAAAGGAAATTTCTCTCTGCCTTTTTTTAAGCCCTGTTTCTCCCTCAAGAATGGGGACTTGTGATAAGGAAATCTTATATTGTTTATCTATATAGCCTTTTATATCAAGCTCGGATACGGCATCATTATTTAAAATGGAATTTCTCACATTGTAGTTTACAGACCAAGGAAATGTGTCCGCATTTATAAAATCACTTCTGTGAAACCAAGGATAACCGCCGAAAATTTCGTCGGCACATTCTCCCGTAAGTGCAACTTTGTTATGTTCTTTAACAAGTTTGCAGAAATAAAGCATTGAAGCGTCCACATCAGCCATACCGGGCAGGTCTTTGGCATCTACCGAAAGGTAAAGATAATCTGCAAGCTCTTCTTCGTTACATTCCAGATAGGTGTGATTTACGTTGAAATTCTCAAGCATTATATCAACGTAGGGTCTGTCCTGTTCGGGCTGAAATGAATTTGAAACGAAATATTTGTCATTATCTTTAAAATCAAATGAAAATGTGTTAAATGTTTTGCCCTGTTTTTTGAGATAATTTGAGGCTATGGCGGTAACTATGCAGGAGTCAAGCCCTCCGGATAAAAAGCTGCATACGGGTACATCTGATACCATTTGGTATTCTACGGCTGAAGTTACCAGATAACGAATATCGGAAACCGCTTCTTCATAGGATTTTGTAAATTCTTTTGATTTCAGGGACCAGTATGGGTATTCCTTAAAGCCGTTTATATCATATACTCCGAAATGACCGTACTTGATTTCAAGTA
>JAUNPM010000165.1 GCA_030536675.1 Clostridia bacterium
GATAAAACAAATATTTCACGTCCTGCCGTTTCTCATAATATAAGTATACTTAAGGATGCGGGTATTATAAAAATGCGCAGAGAGGGAACAAGAAATTACTACTATTTTGATATGGATACGGAGGCTATGAATAAGCTGTTAAATATGTTTGAGCACGCTAAGAGCATAATGGAAAGGCTTCCCGACAGAAGCAACGGTGAACAGCAGGCTTAAGTATGGAACTATAATAATTTATATTTTGGAGGTAAATAAAATGAATTTAACAGAAGCAATTGAAAAACGCCACAGTGTAAGACAGTATTTGAATAAGCCATTGGAAAATGATGTTATTGCGGAAATTAATAATGAGATCGACAGGTGTAATGCCGAAAGCGGTTTGCATATTCAGCTTGTAACAAATGAGCCGAAAGCCTTTGACTCCTTTATGGCTCATTACGGAAAATTCAGCGGAGTAACAAATTATATTGCTATGATAGGCAAAAAATCCCCGAATCTTAGTGAAAAATGCGGTTACTACGGTGAAAGACTTGTTTTAAAGGCTCAGCAAATGGGACTTAATACCTGTTGGGTGGCTATGACATACAGCAAGGTAAAAAATGCCTTTGTTATTGACAAGGGTGAAAAGCTGTGTGTGATAATAGCTGTCGGTTACGGAAAAACTCAAGGTGTTCCACACAAATCAAAATCAATTGATGAGGTAATAAAGGCTGAAGGGCAAATACCTCAGTGGTTTAAAAAAGGTGTAGAGGCAGCTTTGCTTGCGCCCACAGCCGTAAATCAGCAGAAATTTACTTTTGAATTAAAAGGCAGTAGTGTATCAGTAAAGGCGGGACTTGGATTTTATACAAATACGGATATGGGAATAGTTAAGTATCATTTTGAAATAGGTGCGGGAAAGGAGAATTTTAAATGGGCTGATCGATGATTTGTTTTAAGCTGAAAAAAAGAATGTTAAAAAAATATCATAAAAGGACTTGACAAAACTTATTTAATATGGTATTATGATTATAAGAAATTACAATCGTTTTTAATTTCTTAATTATTTAAAACAAAAGATGGAGAAAAATATATTTTATTACCTATAAGTCGAAACACTTTAAGTAATGAATGGTGGATGCTCTCTTGTTTAGGCAAGAGAGTTTTGGCTGTCGAAAAATCGACAGCCTTGAAAGAAATGCTCGCATTTCTTTCATTCATCTAAGGAAGGAACTGTCAGAACTTTTGCTTTGCAAAAGCAAGGCTACGCCTTGTCGGATAAATCTTTCCGATTCAATTCAAGTTTTCCGCAAACAAGCTGTAAAAACAGCTTGTTTACAGAAAAGTTCCTGTCCCTTGGCTGCATAGGCGAGCAGTATTGCAAAGCAATACGACCAGCCGCGGCGAAAATGCGATTTTTACAAGCAACTTTGCTTCGCAAAGCAAGTCCCGCATACTTCGGGATTGCAAACCTGCGGATTAAAGTCTGCGACGCTAACTGCAATTTGTATAATGTATTATTCAAAATTTTTAATAAAAATGTTTTAAGTCTTTCTCTCTTGTTTAATCAAGAGTTTTTTTAAATAAATTTATATATTGTAAATAGTACTTGATTTTTTTGGAAATTGAATATAAAATATTTATGGACAAGGGCGACCGATTTTTTCGGCTGCCTTTTTTTATGTATAGATACATATGAGAAAATATAAAATAACAGAGGGTGAATTAAATGAACATTTTTGACATACTTGGACCTGTTATGGTAGGTCCGTCAAGCTCCCATACGGCAGGTGCCGTAAGGATAGGGAACATTTCAAGAAGGCTGTTGGGGGATAAGCCTGTGAAAGCTGAAATATATCTACACGGCTCATTTGCTCTGACAGGTGTGGGACACGGTACCGATAAAGCTATTATTGCAGGTCTTTTGGGAATGGAAACAGATAATATGAGAATACCTGAAAGCTTTGAAATTGCCGTGAAGGAGGGACTTGAATACAGTATAGGCACTGTAAATCTCAAGGAAGCACACCCTAATTCAGTGCTTTTAAAGCTAAAGGGAGAAGGAGGCAGAGAGCTTGAAATAATTGCATCATCTGTAGGCGGAGGAAGAATAAATGTGGAGGAAATTGACGGTATCAAAACCCAGTTTTCGGGGGATTATCCTACTCTTGTTGTGCACAATGAGGATCGCCCAGGACACGTGGCACAGGTGACCTCTGCCTTATCTCATCACGGAATAAATATTGCAACATTAAAGCTGTTCAGAGATAAAAGAGGGGGATATGCTGTAATGATAGCGGAAACGGATCAGCCTATTCCCGAAAATGTGGTCAAATGGATAGAAAGATCCGAGGGTGTAATAAAGGTAACATATATTAATGTGTAAGGAGTGTGTAAAATGGGCTTTGTAAGTGTAAAGGAAATGCTTGAGCTTTCAAATGAAAAGCAAAAGGAAATATGGGAGCTTGTATATGAAGATGACTACAATGAAAGAAATGTTTCAAGACAAAATTCCTGGGAAAAAATGAGGGGAATGTGGTATGCAATGAAAGCCTCCTCCGAAAATTACGACGGGAAAATAAGATCACACAGCGGACTTTCGGGAGGAAACGGGCTGAAAATGAGGGAATACGGTGAAAAATGCATAAGCGGGAGCTTTATGGGAAGCGTTATGGCAGAGGCTATTTCAGTGGCAGAGTCTAATGCCTGTATGAAATGTATAGTAGCGGCGCCTACGGCAGGCTCCTGCGGTGTGCTGCCAGCAGTGCTTATACCTTATGTTAAAAAATACAACACAGAGGAGGATAAAATAATAAAGGGTCTTTATACAAGCGCTGCTTTTGGTCAAATAATTGCACAAAGAGCTTTTATTGCAGGTGCGGCGGGAGGCTGTCAGGCTGAGATCGGTTCTGCCTCTGCTATGGCTGCCGCAATGCTTGTGTATCTTCAGGGGGGGAGCGGTGAGCAAAGTGCAAATGCTATGGCTTTTGCCTTAAAAAGTCTTTTGGGGCTTGTTTGCGACCCTGTTGCGGGACTTGTTGAGGTGCCTTGTGTAAAAAGAAATGTTATAGGCGCCGTAAATGCTGTGACAAGCGCCGATATGGCTATGGCAGGCATAAAAAGCGTTATACCTCCCGATGAAGTAATAGACGCTATGAGAGAAGTGGGGCTTTCAATGCCTGCGGCTTTGAGGGAAACGGGAGAGGGAGGACTTGCGGCAACACCTACGGGTGTAAGGATAGCGGAAAATATGCCTAAATTGGGGGATATGTAAAAGTACAAATAATATTGAAATAAGCATCCAAATGAAGCCCTGAGTAATAGGGCTTTTTTATTTTGTACTTTATTGTTGTTGTAAAAAAGAGATATATTAATTATTTTTTAAGCATAATGCAATGTAAATAGCCTTGATTTGAATTTGAAAGTGGTGTATAATTACAATGTAAATACAATGTAAAATTAAAAAGTTATTGGAAGTGATATATATGATAGATATACATTCTCACGTGCTGCCAAATATTGACGACGGAAGCAGAAGTATTGAAATGTCCTTGGAAATGCTTAAGGAAAGCTGCAGACAGGGCATTACTGATGTTGTGGCTACACCTCATTTTTACATAAAAAGCAATACCTTAGAGCAGTTTTTGGAAAAAAGAGATGAAGCGTACAAAAGGCTTATGGATACGGTTAAAAATGAAAAGGATATTCCCAACATTTATTTAGGTGCGGAAGTGTTTTATTTTAACGGAATAAGCAAGTTTGAAAGCATTGAAAAGCTATGCATTAATAATACTAAATATTTACTCCTTGAAATGCCCTTTGCAAAATGGAACAACAGAGTTTTTCAGGAGGTAGAGGATCTTATATACAACAGAAGGCTTGTGCCTGTTATAGCCCACATTGAAAGATTTGTAAAATTTCAAAAGGGTACTGACAATATTGAAAGGCTTATATCAATGAGGGTCATTCCTCAAATGAACGGTGAAAACTTTTTGAGCTTTTTTACAAAGGGAAGGGCTCTTAAATGGATAGCTGACGGTGTTGTAAAGCTCCTTGGCTCTGATATGCACAATACGGAAGCAAGACCGCAGAATTTGGGAAATGCCTGCAAAGTAATTGAAAATAAGCTGGGTAAGGGTGTTCTTGACAATATTGAAAAATTAAGCAAAGAAATTATAGGTATAGAGTAAAGAGAGGAGAATTGTTATTAAAGAGAAAAAATCCAA
>JAUNPM010000166.1 GCA_030536675.1 Clostridia bacterium
AATTAAAATTTTGTTAAAAAAAGCCGCCATACAGGCAGCCTAAAATAAAACCACTAACTTAAAAGCATTCTATCATTATCAAACTTCTTGTTTTTCTTACCCGAATACATATTAAGCAAATCGTCTACACTCATATTTTTTCTTTCATCACTTTTAATATCAAGTATTATACTTCCCTCATCCATCATTATTGTTCTGTTCCCCGTATTAAGAGCAGAAGTTATGTTATGAGTTATCATAAGGGTAGTAAGTCTGTTTCTTTTTACAATGGAATTTGTAATATCCATTACCTTGTCTGCCGTTGCGGGATCAAGAGCCGCTGTATGCTCATCCAAAAGCAGCAGCTTAGGCATAACAAATGTACACATAAGCAATGTTACCACCTGTCTTTGACCTCCCGAAAGCAAACCAACCTTTGTTTTCATTCTGTCCTCAAGACCCATATCAAACTCCATTAATGCCTCTCTGAACATTTCCTTTTCCTTTTTATTTACAGCAAATGAAAACATACCCTTTTTATTTTTAGAATATGCAAGTGCAATATTTTCTTCAATAGTTAAGTTAGGCGCCGTGCCCTTCATTGGATCCTGAAAGACTCTGCCGATTTCAAGGGCTCTTTTATGCTCAGGCAAATAAGTTATATCCTTTTCATCAAGAATAATACTGCCTTTATCAAGCCAAAAATTTCCGCATATTGAATTAAACAATGTGGATTTTCCCGCACCGTTGGAACCTACTATTGTTACAAAATCACCTTTGTCAAGTTTTATGCTCACATTATCAAGAGCCTTATGTTCATTGGGAGTACCTTGTGCAAACACTTTTACTGCATTTTTAATTTCCAGCATTTTTAAGCCCCTCCCTTCTTATTCTGTTCTTAGCTCTCTTAGCCTTTATTGCAGGCAGTGACAAAGCTATACCCACTATTACAGCAGAAACAAGTTTAAGAGTGAAAGCAGGGAATATATTAAAATTAATAGCTATTGCCACTATAAATCTGTATACTATGCTTCCTGTTACAGCAGCAATAAATCCAATACTTACACCTCTTTTTCCTAAAAACACTTCACCGATTATTACAGATGCAAGACCCACAACAAGTATACCGACACCTGAATTTATATCGGCAAAGCCTTGATATTGAGCAAGCAAACCTCCCGATAAAGCAATAAGTCCATTACTTAAAGCAAGAGCAAATATTTTTGTATTATCCACATCTATAGAAGATGCTCTTACCATATCTTCATTGTCGCCTGTTGCTCTTATACAAAGCCCCAGCTGTAATCTAAAAAATACTATGACAAGTAAAAGCACAACAACAAGTATTAAAACGGATAAAATCAATTTTGCACCATCACTTGACGTTATTCCACATATATTTTCAAAAGCAGTGTATATTGTATCCTTTCCTATTAAAGACAAATTTGAGCTTTTATTCATAACCATAAGATTAATTGAATAAAGTCCGCTCATTGTAAGTATACCTGCCAAAACAGGGTGTACTCCTATCTTTGTCTGTATAATTCCCGTAACTGCTCCCGCAACTGCACCTGCAAAAATTGATAATATTATACCCCAAAAAGGATGACCTGCCACAGTAACAGCCGCCGAAACAGCCAAACCAAAAGTAAAGCTGCCTTCGGCAGTCAAATCAGGTATGTTAAGTATTCTGAAACTTATGTATATACCCAATGCCAGCAGGGCATATATAAATCCCTGCTGTAATGAACCTAAAACTAAAACCATTTTGTGCCTCCGTTACTCACCGTCAGTTACAAAAGTAATTGTTGACTTCACATCATCTGATATATTAACGCCTATAATATCGGCAGTTGTTTGATTAACAAGAGTATCAGACGCAGGAACAACTTCTGCGGGAATGTCCTCTATAGCTGTACCGTTAAAATACTCTATAGCTTTATCAGCTGAAATAGCACCTATTTCTTTATCACTTACGGCAACTGTTGCAAATGCACCGCTCTGTACCATTACTGCAGAGCTTCCGTAAACAGGTATTTTATTATTTCTTGCCACTTCCGTTACAAGGGGCATAGCGTCCTGAATTACACTGTCATTTGGAATAAATATTGCATCAACCTTACCTACCAGTGATTGTGCCGCCTGCTGAACTTCGGACGAATTTGTAACAACAGCTTCCGTATATCCTATACCTTTACCTTCAAGATACTCCTTAGCATCATTAACGGTATTTACCGAATTTACTTCACTTGTATTATATAATATGCCGTAGTTTTCCACACCCGGAGTAAGTTTATCACTTAAATTAAATATATCACTTACAGGAATTGCATTTGAAGTGCCTGTTGCATTTTTATCAGGCTTAGACAGATCCGTAATTACTCCTGCGGCAACAGGATTGGACACAGCCACAAACACAACGGGAATATCACTGTTTAAGTTTACCATTGCCTGCGTTGCAGGTGTAGCAATGGTGCACACAAGGTCCATACCATCACTAACCATAGATTGGCAAATGGTATTTAAATTGGTAGCGTCACCCTGAGCACTTTTATAATTTATTTCAAGCTTATCTTCACTGTATCCCTTATCTCTAAGCTCCTGAATAAAGCCCTCTCTCATATCATTAAAAGCACCGTTTTCTATCATCTGAACAATGCCTACTTTTAACACATCATCACCTGCATTGCTGCTTTCGGTTGTTCCATTCCCGTTACTTCCGCAGCCTGTCACGGCAACCATTAACGATGCCATTGTTATTCCCAATAATTTTTTAATTTTCATCTTTTTATTCTCCTTTATTTTCAAGATATTCAAAGCCTTTCATAACCATATCTTCTGTAATAACATAGGGATTATGTTCAATATCCGATCTTTTAATTATTGCCGTAAGTATTTCACTTAACTGCTCCTTTGATATTTCAATATCCTCAGCTTTAACAGGCAATCCTATGGATCTATTAAAAGCATACATTTTTTCAAACCATTCCATATTGTTGTCAATATATAACAACACGAGTATACCAAGACTTACAACTTCACCGTGCAAATATTTTTCCTCAATATGAGGAAATTTAGTTAAGCTGTAAAAAATAGCGTGACCAAGTCCGCTGTTATAATGTACCGTATGCTCGGCAGTTAAAAATATACTTGCCATTGCAGTAGTAACAATTATTGCAAGAATACATTGTTCTATCTCAAAAGCGCTTTCTTTATTTTTATTTTGCTCAATAGCTGTTTTACCATATTTAAGAATAGGGTCAACACACATTTTGCTTATATTAACACCCATATCAAAATAATGGGGCAGGGCTTCACCTCTTGATGAAACTTCAGCCTCAAAATACTTGGCATAAGTATCCCCCATACCTGCCCACATATATTTGTAAGGCGCAGAAGCTATAATTTCCGTATCAATAAAGGTATGAACAGGAGGTTTATCAAAAAAGAAAGGTCCGTTAAATGTACCGTCTGAATTATACATTATTGACACACTTGTACAAGCAGCACAAGTTGAAGCAATTGTAGGAAATGCAAAAACAGGTGTATTGGTTTTTACACCAAGACACTTGGCGGTATCAAGAGCTTTTCCTCCACCTACTGCAAATATCATATCAGACTCTTTAAAGGCATTTTCATTTTGTAATTTTTCAACATTCTCATATGATGCCTCGCCGCCATACCATAAAAAATCGGTAATTTTTATACCACATCTTTTTGTTTCCCGTGCGATCTTGTCCCCTGCTGCATTTATTGCATTTTTACCGCCGATCACAACAGCCTTTTTGCCGTATTGTGAACACAACTCACCTATCTTGCTGTAAACACTGTCGCCTATGGAATAGGAGGGCATACATATACTGTAATTACGCACTGTATCATATCCTTTCAGCAGATTTACTCTGTCAGTTTAAATTAATAAATCAATATAATTTATTATAAAACACTTATCTCTTAAAGTCAACATAAAAAGCAGGCGGGCTTTTCACTTTAACAGATAAACACACTCTCACTTTTTAAAAAAGGACTTCGCAAAAAGCGAAGCCCTCATTAATAATCAAATATTCAGTTAAAGCAATAGGATTATAAATCTTCCTCAGCTATTTCTTGTACAGCTGTTGTAGTCTCTGTTGAAGACTCTTCAACTGTAGTTGTTTCTGTTGATGACTCATATACAGTAGTTTCTTCTGTTGTAGCCTCTGTAGTAGTCATAGACTGAACA
>JAUNPM010000167.1 GCA_030536675.1 Clostridia bacterium
AAATATTTAAGCTGTCTATGCCTTTGCAGAAAAATGATCTGGTCTGTTCCGTTGAAATGCTTATGACTATAGACGCACAGTATAAGCCAATCGTACATAAGGATCAAAATGAGGAAAAAATTATACTTAAAGCTAAGCATTTGCTTATAGATATGTATTCAATGACGGAGGAACAGGCTCACAGATATATGCAGAAAAAAAGTATGGATACGGGAAGAAAATTAATTGAAATAGCCAAAATTATATTGGATTCGTAATGTTTGTTAAGAAAAACAAGGCTGCTGCAAAATAAGAGATGGTTTTGCAGCAGCCTTGGCTGTTTTTATAATGAATAATCAGCTATTAAGTCTTTCATTGCTTGAGAGTTTGTTTTTATCCATTGAGAATAGGTGGAATTGCTCTCACTTATAAGAGTGCCCAATTTTGCAATAAATTCGGGTATTTTTTCGGCAAGTATAAATTCGTTTGATTCTGAAAGAATTTCGTTGTTTTGTTCTTCACAGCCTCCAAAGTAAACGCAAAATGCGGGCTTTACACCTTCGTCTGTTCTTTTCATCATTCCTCTGAAGCCAAGGGGAGCACTTTGATGAGCGGAACAGGAGGAAACACAGCCTGAAATGTGCATTTTGGGAAGTACACCGTCTTTAAAATTATATTTGGATACGTATTCAAGGCAATTTTTCAATAATTGCTGTGAGTCACATATACCTATTGAGCATCTTTGCTGTCCTACACAGGAAACTGAACATTGGAATTGAGTAACGGCGCTGTCATTTGTAACCTCTGCAGCTTTTAAGGCTTCCTCTGATGTACAGTTAATTATATACATTCCTCCGTCGGGAGATAAACGTATCTCAACTTCATTAAAGTTTTCTATTGTATTGTATATTTCTTCAAATTTGTCTGTTGTTAAAAATCCTCCTACAGGGTGGTAATAAACGGAGTAGAGGTTTTTCTGCTTTTGTTCTTTAATTCTTGAGGTTTCCTGAATGGAGGTATCGGAGCTCTTGTTTATTTTTGTGTCTTCAACGGTGAGCTTCAAATCCTCTGTTTCCTTTAATTTACAGACGTTTTCAAGGAATAATTCTTTTATTTTATCTTGTCCCAATGTTTCCTGCAAATATCTTGTTCTTGCTTTTGCTCTGTTTTGGTAATTGCCGTATTCCGTAAAAAGATCGATCATTGCTTTAATATAGTAAAGAATATCCTCGGGATCTACATTTTTATCTATAAATACGCCTAATTTGGGGTTGTTGCCTAATCCTCCCGCAGCATATACATTAAATGTCTTGTCGGGGTTTGCGGCAAAGCCCAAATCTCTGAAGGTTACGTGAGTAATGTTTTCGGGTGAAGATGAAAAGCCCACCTTAAGTTTACGGGGAAACTTGTGAATACCTGCAAACTGAAGGAGATATTTCCCGGCAGCCTCGGCATAAGGGAGAACATTGAAATATTCGTTTTTATCTGTTCCGGATAAGGGTGATGCCATTACGTTTCTTGGGTGATTTCCTCCTCCGCCTCTTGTTACTATGTTTACATCAAGAACCGTTTTTGTAATATCTCTTACGGCTTCGTTTGTTAAATCGTGAAGCTGAAGTGACTGACAGGTAGTTACTTTCATATTTTCAACAGAGTGTTTTTTACAGCATTGTATTATACATTGCATTTGTTCCTTTTGAAGACGTCCACCTGTAAGGCGGAGCCTTAACATAAGTTTTTCATTCCCCTTTTGAGGATAATTTCCAAAGCCTCCTGATATAGCCTTATATTCCGCAGGTGTTATTTCTTTGTTCTCAAATTTATGAGACGCTTCATTAAGCTGGTCTAAATCATTGTAAAAACGTTCATCTGCTTTAACCATAGTAATACCTCTTTTCATATAAATTTAATAATTAATATACTAAACATAGTACATTGATATGTTTTACTGCTTTAATTATATACATAGTCAATTCCTTTGTCAATATAATAATAATTTTATTAAAAATTTCAAATATATTACAAGTTAAAATATACCATTGCTTTTATAATAAAAATGTGATACCATTTATTACATATAAGAAATGATAACTTGTGTAATGAAATTAAAATTTATAAATTGTTATCAGTAAATTTTGAGCAGCATTTAAATTTTTAAAGGGTTATATAATGAACGGAAGGTGTTTTTATGTCGCTTATGTTTTATAGCATAACCGGAATGGACATATTTTATTTTTTTAATTGTTTCTTTGTTTACAGCTTTTTGGGTTGGATCTTTGAATGTATTGTTATGAGTATAACTGAAAAAAAGCCTGTGAACAGAGGATTTATAAGAGGTCCTCTTTGTACTATTTACGGTGCGGGAGCTTTGGGGGCATACTTCCTTTTTAAACCTTTTGCAGACAATAAAATTTTGCTTTTTGTTATAGGTGCTGTGGGAGCAACGATACTTGAGGTCATTGTTGCCCTTGTGATGACAAGGTTATTTGGATATTTCTGGTGGAATTATAATAATAAGAAATTTAACTATAAAGGTGTTATTTGTCTTGAAAGCACCATATGCTGGGGCGTAATGGCAACATTTACATTTATTGCTTTTCAGCCTTTTGTGGAATACATAGTAAATATTTATTATCCGTTTTGCGGAAGAATTGCTGCGATGATCCTTATTGTATATTATTGCATTGATTTTTCCTCCAGCTTTCATAAGGCTTTTGAGGAAAAGGAAGACAGGCTTGCAAATAACAGTGATGATTTTGCTCAGCTTAAATTCAGAGATATTCTTGACAGCGGAAATGAATAAATGATTTTTGACTGTATTATATTTATAATTTTGAAATGTTTTTGAAATATGTTCATAAATATTTAAGTTGAAATAAATGCCTGTATGTAGTAAAATATAGTAAGAGTGGCATAGTACGTGAATATGTAAAAACTATATATAAAATTTGAAATCGGGAGGGATATATATGAATAAGAATTTTTCGGAAACACAAAAAATAAGCGACCTTAAGCAGGCTCTTAAGGATGTGGTCATAAGTGATGAAAGTGTTGAAAAATCCGCCATAAACAGAGTAATAGCGGAAGCATATGACGCAATGAAAGAAAAGGGCTACAATCCCGTAAACCAGATCGTAGGCTATATTATTTCGGGAGATCCTACTTATATTACAAGCTATAAGGACGCAAGAAAGAAAATTTCAAGAATAGAACAAGACGAGCTTTTAGAGGAAATTGTAAATTATTACATTAACAATAATTTATAATACAAATATAATAATTTGGTGGATATATGCGTATACTAGGATTAGATTTCGGTATGAAAACGATCGGAGTTGCCGTAAGCGACCCTTTTGGCTGGACCGCTCAGGGACTGGAAATTATAAGACGCAGCGAGGAAGGAAACTTAAAGAAGAGTGTTGAGCGATTAAAAGCTATTTGCAGTGAGTATCAGGTTGAAAAAATCATTTTGGGATACCCTAAAAATATGAACAACACTCTTGGAGAAAGAGTGGAAAAAACAGAAGCATTTAAAAAGCGTATTGAAAAAAATATCAAAATACCTGTTGAGTTTTGGGACGAAAGACTTTCAACCGTTGCGGCGGAAAGAGGACTGTTGGAGGCGGATCTTTCACGTGCCAAAAGAAAGCAGGTTATTGATAAAATGGCTGCGGTGTATATTTTACAGGGATATTTGGATTCAATAAGCAGAAATTGAGGAGTAAAAATGAACGAAGAAAAGTTAAATATTGATGATTTGAATTTATTCGGCGATCAGGAAGAAACATATGAGGTTGTTTCAATGGTTGATGACGACGGCTGTGAAACGGATTTTTTTGTTATTGACGGCATAGATGTGGGAAAGCAAAGATACCTTTTGCTTGTAAAAACAGAAGATTTTGATATGGACGAGCCGGAGGCTTTTATATTTAAGGAAATAGTTTCAGGAGAAGATGAGTGTACTTATGAGGCGGTTGAAGATGAGGCTGAGTACAATAAGGTTCTCCTTTTGCTCCAGGACGAAGATTCGGAGTATGAAATGAAGTTTTAATATTAAATATTTTATGTACGGGTAAATAATTAATAAAATATGACACAAGTGACAAGACCACAATTTTGGTCTTGTCTGGCTGTCGAAAAAGTCGACAGCCTTGAAAGAAATGCTTGTCAGCACTTTCAGCTAAAGCTGAAAGCCAGCCTGCGGCTGTCA
>JAUNPM010000168.1 GCA_030536675.1 Clostridia bacterium
TATAGTTTGTGCAATATTAGCTATGCTACCATTTGTTATTACATTTACATCTGATGATGGTGTTATTTATACTCCAATGATCGCTGATTCGCCTCAGCACTTGGAAATGGAAAAAGGATCAATTTTATTTGCGGCTATAGTTGTATTAATATATAGGGCTTCAAGATTTATAGCTCTTAAAAAGAGTAAGAAAAGAACTGCACTTGGTCTTTCAATATTTTTTGCCCTTTGTGTTGTGTTTGGTAAAAGCTATGAATCAATAGCCTCATGGGGATATATATTTAGTTCCTTTTCTGCATTTATTGTATCAATTGCTATTATCGCAGGCTACACAGTAATGTTTTATTGTGGTGTGGGAGCTTTGTTTACATTTATTGAACGATATGATGAAATAGTTAAAAATAATGTAATTATGAGTGCATTATCAAAAAATATAACGAGCTTTCTTGGAGAAAAAGGTATAATTAAAATATGGATTATTTTGATGATATGCTGGCTGCCTTATTTGATTATTGATTATCCTGCTGTTATTCATGCAGATTCAGGTGTTATGCTGTCTGAATTTTTTAATAAAAGCCTTTATAATCATCACCCTGTTTTGCAGACGATCATTTGGGGAAGTTTTGTGGAATTTGGACATAATTTCTTTAATTCATATAATATTGGCGTTTTTCTTTTTGTGCTTTTGCAGTTTGTATATGGAAGTTTTATTGTTTCGTTGCTTCTGGATTATGTATATAAAAAGAAATATCCTGTTATAATTATTTTTATTGCATTTTTAATAATTGCTCTTATGCCTGCTTTCCCAAGAAATGCAACAGCGGTTTGTAAGGATTCAAATCATACCTTTTATTTGATGTTTATGATTTGGCTTATTATTAAAACTGTTGATTTAAAAGAAAAAATATGGACTGATGCCAAGAATAGATATTTGCTTTTGTTATGGGTATTTACCATACTTTTTGTTGCATTTTCAAAGAAAAGCGGTGTTTACGTTGTTGTGTTGACAGCACCGTTTTTGCTAATATATTTGAGAAAATATACAAAGGCGGTGAATATGCTATTGAAAATTTCTGGGATATTGGAAATGATGACACAAAGGAAATTTATTCAATACCTTTTCAGCAGACTGCAAGATTTGTCAGAGATTTTGGAGATGAGGTTACTGCAGAGGAAAGACAGGTAATTGATAAAATACTGGATTATAATGCCTTACCTGAGTTATATAATCCTGAGATTTGCGATCCTGTAAAAAACAGCTTTAAGCAGGACTCAACAGATGAGGATTTTTCTGAATATTTAGGTGTTTGGTTTAGTCAGTTCTTCAAGCATCCAACTGTGTATATTCAGGCTACATTAAATAATACATACGGCTATTTCTATCCTGAAAATATCGGTTATTATAAGGATCTATTCTTTATGACTCAGTGTGTTGATGAAGATAAGATTTTTGCTCCGGAGGGGCTGAAAGAGGCTTCTGAAAAGCTTTGCGATATTAATATGAAGTCAAGAAAGCTGCCTGTTATTGGTCTGTTTTCGAGCCTGGGCTTCTTTGTATGGTCAGATATACTTGTAATGTTTTATTTTATGCTGTATAAAGGGGATAAGAAATTTGTTATTTATAATATACCTGTAATAATAACATTGCTTACGTGTATTGCTTCGCCTGTAAATAATACAATGAGATATGGTTTGCCCATTATGTTTATGGTACCGATACTTTTTTGTATGTGTTTTAAAAATAAGGAAAATAAGTTATAATTGAGGTGTAATATGATAGATGAGGAAAATTTAATCGTTCTTGATGACGGCAGAGGAAATAAGATAGAAATGGAATTTCTGGACCTTATAGAGTATGAGGGATATGAATATGTTGTAATGGCTGAAGAGGGTGCTGACGAGGTCGTCATTATGGAGCAGGTCATTAATGACGACGGTAAAACGGCAACATATAATGATGTGCTCAATGATGAGGTCATTAACCGTGTGTTTGAAATATTTAAGGATAAATGGGATTGATATAAGCTGAAAAAGCCGCCTTGTTCATTATGAGAGCAAGACGGCATTATTTTTTATAACGGAATTTTAAAAATTATCATCTACGGCAAGAGCTTCAACAAGTTCAACATCTTCGTTTCTTTCCGCAAATGTGTTTAAGGCATATTCATTTGTAAAGAGAAGAATAGGTCTGTCAAAGTGGTCAAATACAAGAGTACATCTTGAATTTGTAAGCTCCTTTATTTCATCTGCCGTTTTTCCTTTGACCCACCTTGCAACGCTGTAGCTCATAGGCTCCATTCTTATTTCGGAATTATATTCATTTTTTAATCTGTATTCAAAAACCTCAAACTGGAGTGCGCCTACTGCGCCTAAAACCACATCGTTATATTCGGTTTTGTAGATCTGAATAGCGCCTTCCTGTGCAAGCTGGTCTACCCCCTTTTGGAACTGCTTTGCTTTCATTGTGTCCACGGGGCGCACCTTCATAAAAAGCTCGGGAGGGAAGGTAGGAAGAGGTTCAAAAAAGAGCTTGTCCTTGCAGTCTGTAAGAGTATCTCCTATTTGATAGTTTCCAGTATCATAAATACCTATTATGTCGCCTGCTATTGCGTGATCGACTGTTTCTCTTTCATTTGCCATAAGCTGTGTTGACTGATTGAGCTTCATTTTTTTGCCCGTTCTTGAAAGTGTAACGTCCATTCCTCTTTCAAATGTGCCTGAACAAATTCTGAAAAATGCAAGTCTGTCCCTGTGGGCAGGGTTCATATTTGCCTGTATTTTAAATATAAAGCCTGAGAAAAATTCATCTGTAGGCTTTACTTCCCCTTCAAGTGTTTTTCTCGGACCGGGAGCAGGGGACATATCAAGGAAGTGCTCAAGAAAATTAGTTACACCGAAATCTGCAAGAGCTGTACCGAAAAATACAGGTGAAAGTTTTCCCTGTGATATAAGTTCCATATTAAATTCATTTCCCGCACCGTCTAAAAGCTCGACCTCATCTCTTAAATTTTGTAAATTTTCGTGAAAAAGAATGTCGTCAAGCTGTTTATCATATACTCCCTCGTCTGAAAGGTCTATTGTGCGTTTTTCCTTGTAAAGATAAATTTTGTTTTTAAGTCTGTCATATACACCTTCAAAATATGCTCCGTTTCCTATAGGCCAAGTTACTGCAACGGAAGGAAGCCCCAAGGCGTTTTCAAGCTCTTCCAAAAGTGCAAGGGGTTCCATAGCATCTCTGTCCAGCTTGTTCATAAACGTAAATATAGGTATTCCTCTCATACTGCAAACCTTAAAAAGTTTTCTTGTTTGGGCTTCAACACCCTTTGCGGCATCTATTACCATTACGGCAGAGTCAACAGAGGTGAGTATTCTGTAGGTATCTTCACCGAAATCATTATGACCCGGTGTATCCATTATTGAAACTATTTTGTCATTATATTCAAACTGCATTACGGAAGAGGTTACGGAAATTCCTCTTTGCTTTTCTATTTCCATCCAGTCGGATTTTGCGGAACGTCCTCTTCTTGCCTTTACGGCGCCTGCTTCGTGAATAGCTCCGCCGTGAAGAAGAAGTTTTTCGGTAAGTGTGGTCTTTCCTGCATCGGGGTGTGAAATGATACCGAAAATTCTTCTTTTATTTATTAAATTAATATCGGGTTTAGACATAATATAAATTCCTTTCTCAAAATGTAATATTAAAGGTCTATTTTAATTATTTCTTTCCATCTTTTCTATTTTATAGTATAAACAGTGTATTTGCAAGTATTTTTTTACTGTATTGGTATATATTTTGCATTTATTTATTCTCATAATTGCTTTATACTATACACAGGCGCCAATAAAAGAGAAAAGGAGAAAGATATGAAAAAGTTAATTATTACAACTGCTTTATTTGCTTTAACAATGGCAGGTACGGCATATGCACAGACAGAAAAAAATACAGAGAGCGGAAACTTTACTGCTAAAGAATACATAATTAATATGCAGGGTTCATATAATAATTTGAGTGATAAGGTAAACATAGGAATAAATAAGAAAATATGCGGTGAGCAGACAACACAGGTCGTTATCAAGCCTGAATGTACGACTAAAGATCAAGGCTCACAGAATAAACCGATACATACCACAACAGAAGCAACAACACAGGTAAAGCCAATATGCACAACAACAGAGGCAACAACAGAGGT
>JAUNPM010000169.1:0-2789 GCA_030536675.1 Clostridia bacterium
GTATGGGTGATATTGGCGGAAGCTATGCAAATATTCAGCTGGCTAAGAAAACCATTGACTGGAAGCCTGATTTCAGGCTTGAAGATGCCATAATTGACAGATGTGCTCTTAACGACTGATTGTATTATATCAAGTGAAAATATGAATAAAAGAGCTAACAGGGTATATTGGCTTCTGATTATAATGATATTAATATTGGGATTTTCATTTATTATAAGCGGAATCAGAAAAGAAAAACATAAAAATGACAATGATAATATAGATGTTGAAAATATGGAAACAACTACAAATAACGAATCCGTTACGGAAACAACCACCGCAGAAACAACAGAAGAAGAAAGCACCACCGAGGGAACAACAATTTCTCCCGAAGAGGCTCAAAAAAAGCTGGAGGATTTTTACGGAGGACAGGTGTTTATCGGTGACAGCATTATGTCGGGCTTTGCAAACTATACCTTTAAGGAAGAGGCACCTTCCTGGCTTAACAGCGTTATATTTCTTACAAAGGTTTCCTGGGGCATAAGCAGTGCTTTAAGTGATGAAAGCGGTCCTATGTATCAGGGAAAGGCTCAAAAGGTGACAACATCTCTTGGGGAAATAAAGCCTGAAAGAATATTTATAAATTTGGGAATAAATGAAATGAATGGGCTTGGCTCTCCCGGATATTCCATAGATAAGCTTATAAGCAAATACGGAGAGCTTATAGACAGTATAAAAAATGCTGTGCCCGAAAGCACAGTATATATTATTAACATAACTCCCTGTACGGAAGAAAAGGAAACGTCAACGTTTAGCAATGAAACAATAAAAGAGTTTGATAAGGAGCTTGAGAGCAAGTGTGCTGAGTGGGGAGTTGAATATCTTGACCTTGCAAGTGAATTTGGTGATGTGCTGAAGCCTGAATATTCAAGTGACCAATTTGTACATCATAATGATAAGGCATACAGTGAGATTTGGGTGCCTTTCCTTGAGAAACTTGCTTTGGCAAGCTGACACCAGAAAGGGGAACAGTGATAAATATGAATAAAATTGCAAAAATAAGCGCTGTGATTGCAGTAGTTTGCGCCTTGGCAGGCTGCGGAAGCAATAATAATAACGAAAATGTAAATGTAAGCACAATATACAGCGGAATTTCACCTATGGCAGACGGAAATTTAGTTGAAATGAACGACAATTATATATTAAATTATTACGGCATAAATACAGCGGATCTGCAGGAGTACGTGTTTGCTCAAAGCGACGATCCTAAATCAGCCGAAACTATAATAATATTTAAATGTGATGATAAAGAAAAGAGAAATACCTATGAAGAGGCAGTGAGCAATGCACTTGAACAGAAGGAGCAGGAGCTTTCAAACTACGATCTGCCCGATGAAGCAAAGCTTGTAAAGGATGCTAAGATAAAAACAAGCGGCAACTTGGTTTATGTTGTAATATCAGACAATGCAGACAGTATGAATAAGATAATCAAGGATTCTATTTAACGGTTGAGGGCAAAGAAGTGGTATTTTCAAGTTTAGAATTTATATTTTTCTTTTTCCCTATAGTTACTGTTTTTTATATGCTTGTTAAAAACATAAGAATAAGAAACGGTATACTTATTGCAGCAAGTATTTTGTTTTATGCCTTTGGTGAGCCTAAGGCTGTTATATTAATGCTTTTGTCCATAGTTTTTAACTATGGACTTGCTATGTTAATGGAAAAATATGCAGGACATAAAAAAATTTTTTTGATTTCAGCTGTTATTATTAATATTGGTCTGTTATTTTATTATAAGTATACGGGATTTTTTTTGGAAAGTGTAAATTACGTGTTTAAGCTTAACATAAATATTCCCGTTATTCATTTGCCCATTGGTATTTCTTTCTTTACTTTTCAGGCTATGAGTTATGTAATAGATGTTTACAGAGGAGAAACAAAGGCTCAAAGGAAATTGAGCAATATTGTTCTCTATATTTCCTTTTTCCCACAGCTTATAGCGGGACCTATTGTAAAATATCACGACATAGAAAAGCAAATAGAAAAAAGAGAAGTGAATTTTACAAAATATTCAATGGGCTTAAGAAGATTCCTTTTCGGGCTTTTTAAAAAGGTGCTTATAGCAAATAATGCAGGCGCATTGTGGTCGCTTATAAGCAATATGGAATTTTCGTATATGTCTATGGCTACGGCTTGGCTTGGTGCTGTGGCTTTTTCAATACAGATATATTTTGATTTTTCGGGCTATTCTGATATGGCTATAGGTCTTGGAAAAATGTTCGGATTTGAGTTTTTGGAAAACTTTAATTATCCTTATATTTCAAAGAGTATAAGAGAGTTTTGGAGAAGGTGGCATATATCTCTTTCAACCTGGTTTAAGGAATATTTGTATATACCCCTTGGTGGAAACAGAAGGGGAAATTTTAGAACTTATATAAATCTTATAATTGTGTTTTTTTGTACGGGTATGTGGCACGGTGCAAGCTGGAATTTTGTAATATGGGGTATGTGGCACGGCTTGTTTTCCGTTATTGAAAGACTGGGCTTCGGCAAAATACTTGAAAAGGACAAAAGCACTGTGTTAAGCAGAATATATACCCTTTTTGTTGTAATAACGGGTTTCACAGTGTTTGCGATCACGGATTTCGGTGAGCTTAGGGAGTATATAAAAATTATGCTTTTTAACGGCAACGGCTGTATTGTTGACAACAATTTTATATTTATGCTTAAAAACAATATATTTGTGCTTTTGGCGGGGATAGTATTTTCAACTCCCGTATACGGCATTATTGCTCATAAGGAAAGCAGAA
>JAUNPM010000169.1:2799-4171 GCA_030536675.1 Clostridia bacterium
GGGCTTTTATTTTATCATTGGCTTATCTTGTAAGCTCAAGCTATAATCCGTTTTTATATTTTAGGTTTTAGGAGGAATAATTTTGACGCTGAAAATAAATGCCGTCATTATAACGGCGGTTATTATAATTTTTACGGTTTTATTTTTTGTACTCCCTAAAGATGAATTTTCGGAAAATGAAAACAGAAGCCTTGCGGGACTTCCTCAGCTTGATTGGGAAGAAATGTTAAGCGGAGAGGATCTGTCTGATATTTCGGATTACATAACCGACCATTTTCCATTCAGAGAGACTTTTGTAAGAGGTAAGACTGCTTTTG
Source organism: Clostridia bacterium (assembly GCA_030536675.1). Taxonomy (GTDB): domain Bacteria; phylum Bacillota; class Clostridia; order Lachnospirales; family CAG-274; genus Gallispira. Next base: position 3,117 of record JAUNPM010000169.1, read on the forward strand.
AAATTGAAGTTCTTAAAATGAAATATGTAAACGGCATATATATAGGAAATGACGGATATTACATTGAGGACTATGTAAAGCCCGAAAATACGGAAAAAATAATAGACAATATAAACGAATTTGCGGCTAATATAAATGTAAAGGCTGACTTTATGCTTGTGCCTACTCAAGTAAGCATATATAATGATAAGCTGCCCCAATACGCACAGCCCTTAAGTCAGCTTAAAACAATTGAAAAGTATTATTCATCTGTAAATGCAAATTGTATCAATGTCTATGATACATTAACAGAGCATAAGGATAATGAACAGCTTTTTTACAAATTGGATCATCATTGGACTATGGACGGAGCCTATTATGCCTATGTTGAGTATTGCAGGTCAAAGGGCTTTACACCCGTAAGCAGAGATGAATATTCGGTGGAAATAATAAAGGATTTCAGAGGCACCATATATTCAAAGATAAATTACAGTGCTTTAAATTACGGGGAGGATATGAAAATTTACAATAAGGCTTTTGACCTTAATGTGGTTTATGACGGCAGGGAGTCAAATTCTGTTTACAATATGGAGTATGCAAACAAAAAGGACAAGTATTCAATATTTTTAAACAATATAAATTCATTTATTGAAATAACAAATAATGATATTGACAGTGACAGAAGTCTTGTTTTGACAAAGGACAGCTATGCAAATTCAATGGTGCCTTTTCTTTTGAATCACTACAAAAAGATTTATGTGTTTGATACAAGAAGCTATAAGGGCGCAGTAAGTGATTTTGTCAATGAAAATAATGTTGACGATGTGCTTATACTTTATAATGTAAATACAATTGATACGGATACCGGTGTAAACATAATATATTAAAATGCTGTAAAGCGGTAAAAACGTGACAGACTGTTAATAAAACTATTTTTATAAAAAATTCTAATAATTGTGATACGTAGCTAACAATTAGCGTCGCAGACTTTAATCCGCAGGTTTGCAATCCCGAAGTAGACGGGACTTGCTTTGCGTAGCAAAGTTGCTTGTAGAAATCGCATTTTCGCCGAAGCT
>JAUNPM010000170.1 GCA_030536675.1 Clostridia bacterium
ATACAGTATCAATGCCAAGACTTTTTGGTCTTACAATATCATTTACCCAAGTATCCCCAATGTGCAAAATATCCTTAGGCTCGGCATTTAAATCCTTCAGCACAGCCTTAAAAATATCTCCCCTTGCCTTTGTAAGCCTCATAGACGAGGAAAGATAGAGCTTTTTGTAATTCTTATATCCTGCCTTTTCAAGCATTGCTTTTATTGTCACCTCATCTAAATACATATCAGATACAAGTATGACCTCTTTGCCTGACAACAAAGCAACATTAAATAATTCCCTTGCAGCCTTTCTTCCGTAGGAAAGTTTAATTTCAATTTTCTTTTCCTCTTCCTCCATAGCTTCAGCCACTTCACGAGGAATTTTGTAATAATCCGAAAGACATTCATAAATTTCACTTATATTTACATCCTGATATTCGGGATTACTTTCACCGTATCTTCTTCTGCATTCCTTTTCGGCGCCTATCCTCAGCTTTTGAAAACTTATGTTTGTTTTATAAAGCTCTTCAAATCTTTTGTTCATAAGTATGAAAACATCTTCGGGTCTGTACACATACCTCATTATAAGCGTATCAAAAATATCAAAGCTTACATATTTGCATTTACTCTTTATAATGGTTTCCTTTATGCTTTCAAGTCCGCTGTTCCATTTAGTTGATATGGATTCAAAAAAGTGATGATCTCTGTTTGTATGCTCCTTAAAGCCGAGCAAAAACTCATCCATAATTTCTGCCGCCCTTTCAAGCTCACTTCCTGCAAACGTGTTGTCAGCAAGCTCTCTCCACATTCTTGAATAATACCTTTTAGTTTCTAAAATACCGTCCTTTATATATTTATCTGCACCGACCTCGTCCAAATACTCATTTACAAATTCAAACACACGCTTAATATCCGACATATTTTTTTCAAATCTTTTAAGTGTAGTTTTATTGGCATTTGTAGAAGCATTTTCGTTTTCACAGTAAAAATAGCCGTCATTTTCAACAGCTGCAACAGAAGAAGCATTATAAAACAGCAAGGAAGAAAAAGCAATATCCTCCGTCATTATAAGATGAGTATCTATCCTTTTATAATAAGGGAAACACTTGTCCCAAAGCTCCTTTTTATATACCTTGTTCCATACAGTATGCCACGAAAAGCACAGTCCCTTTTGTCCGAAATATTCTTTTCTTACCTCTTCACCCTCAAGCCTATCAAAGACAAAACACTCGTCATGAAGATTTCTTACATACTCCGAATTATCCATTCTCTTAAAAACAGTCTTTCCCACAGCTATATCAACATTTTTTTCATTTATACAGCTTATTAATGTATTATAATAATCAAGAGTGGCATAATCATCACTGTCCATAAAGGCTATATAATCACCCGTTGCAGCTTCTGCGCCTGCAAGTCTAGCTCTGAAAAGCCCCCTGTTTTTGTCATAAGTTACATATTTTATTCTGTTATCCTTCGCCTGATATTCTTTTATTATTTCCTCCGCATTTCCGGGAGAACAGTCATTTACAAATATATACTCAGCATTTTTATATGTCTGATTTATAAGACATTCGATACATCTCGGCAAATACTTCTCTGTGTTATAAACAGGAATAACCACAGATAATTTATCCATTATATTCCACCTACTTCTTAAATTTTTGTTTAAATTCATTAAATTTATAATCTATTGTTTTCCTGTAACGACTTTCAAGTTCATCCTTTTCCTTTTTAACAGCCTCAAGCTCAGCAATATAGGCATCCTTACCCCTTATAGTATTTTCATAATTTTTCTTTACTTCTTCTATTTGCTTTTCATAGCTTTCCGTAACTGCCCTTTTATTATTTTCATAATCATTTATTATATTATTTTTTTCTTTTTCACTGTTTTCATTAATTTCATTTATAGTCTTTTCATATGCCTGTTTAATTTCATCAACATCTCTTTCACGCTGTTTTACCAGTTCTTCCGCATATTTATCTTTTTCTTCCACACTTTTTTTATAGGAATCAAGATGCTCATTTAAAATATCTCTCTGCTTAAGCAGATCATTAATATATATATCATCATCTTTAAGCCTGAAATAATTTTTTCTGAGCTGATCCTTATACTCCACATCAAGTGCATTATTTAATCTCTGGTATTTAGCCCCGTCTATTTCAGATTTAAAATTCTTATACATTCCTTTATCAAGAAATATAATTCCAAGCCCCCAGCTGAAATCAAATTCATAAGTATATTTATATTCATTCTTTAATTCAAGCCAAAATTTATGAGAACCCATTATATCTCCAAGCACAATATCACTGCTTACATCGTGAAGCATAATTATACCCTTTTCACTTACCTTTTTAAACCATATTTCAAAATCTCTTTTAACATCGTCATAATAGTGAGAGCCGTCTATATGGAGAACATCTATGGAATGATCCTTAAATTTACCTACAGCTTCATCAAAAGTCATTCTAAGCATATTTATGTTCTGCTTACTGTAATACTTTTCAACTGTTTCAGAAAACACTTTATAAACATCGTTATTATACTTTTTTGTAAAGTCGTCACCTTCCCATGTATCCACAAAGTACATTTCCGTTTCAATATTATGGTCCTTTGCTGCCTGAGCAAACGTAAAAGCAGAGCAGCCGTAATGGCTTCCCAGCTCAACAACTGTTTTCGGTTCAAAAAAAGCCATGAAGTCATATACAAAATTTCTATGTCCTGACCATGGTGCAAACTTAAGCAGATCATAATTTAATTTATCACATTCAAACTCCGGATTACCGTATTTCCAGCTTTTCATTCCATAACCTCCTTAATCTATTTTATTTATCTCAAACTCTTTCATATCATTATTAAATACACCAAATATTGTCTTTCCGTGAGTAGTTGCCGTAACGTGAATGGCATTATTTATCCAACATTCCTCAACCTGATTTAAAACCTCTGTTCCGTTTCCTATTCCAAGAGTTATAAAATAATCACCTTCTCTTATTTCAGGCCAGTCAAAGCTGAAATTAATAATATTTCTGCCTTCCCTTATTTCAAACTGTTCCACATTTGAAGTAAGGGAGGTTTGTCCGAAAACCTCATTTCCGTATTTATCTCTTATCTGATAACCTATGATCGGACTTTCAATATCCATATTTGAATTTATAACCATTGACACCTTAAATTCATCATTCTTTCCACAATTTTCCGAAAACCCTTCTCCCTCAACGGAATAAAAATACTTTTCTATAACCACATTCATTTTTCCGCTGTAGTCCTTTGCATCTGGCACCTTATATTCTCTAAAATCACTTGTATCAATTCTTTCGTTTTTGCTTTCCCCTCTCATAGCGCCCTGCTTTATCTTAAAATACTTTGCAATAGCTTCATTAGGCTCTCCGTCAAAAACATTTTTGCCATCTGCCATTACAATGATCCTTTTACAGAACTTTGTCATAGCATTTAAATCGTGAGATACTATAAGCACTGTAGACTTTCCTGTAAGCTCTTTGATTTTTTTATAGCATTTCTGCTGAAAAAAAACATCTCCCACGCTTAAGGCTTCATCTATAATAAGAACATCAGGCTCAACATTTATTGCAACAGCAAAAGCCAGTCTTACAAACATACCGCTTGAATAAGTTTTAACAGGCTGATTTACAAAATCCCCTATATCCGCAAATTCAAGTATGCTGTCCATTCTTTGTTTTACTTCATCTCTTGTAAATCCCATCATAGTTCCATTTAGGTATATATTTTCAATTCCTGTATATTCCGGATTAAAGCCTGCTCCAAGCTCCAAAAGTGCAGATATTTTACCGTTTACCGTAACATTTCCTTCTGTGGGATTTAACACACCCGTTATAATTTTAAGTATAGTAGACTTTCCCGCACCGTTCACGCCTATAATACCTACAGTTTCGCCCTTTTTTATTTCAAAATTTACATTTTTAAGAGCATAATGTTCTCTGTGATAGCATTTTTTTGTCAGGCTCAAGGATTCCTTTAATCTGTCAATAGGCTTACTGTATAATCTGTAAACCTTTGTAAGATCATCAACTTTTATTGATATATCACTCATAAAACACATTCTCCTTTTATAAAACATCGGCAAAATGAGGCTTAAGCTTTTTGT
>JAUNPM010000001.1 GCA_030536675.1 Clostridia bacterium
ACATATATTTCCAGTATTTAACCAAATCTATTTTCTGTTGTTTTTTATTCATTTTATTTCTTTCCCTTTTTTTGAACCGAATAACCGAATTTACCTAATTTATTGCCAAGTCCGAAATATTCTCCGTGAGAATAGCATATAGGTTTTGAATTTTCAAAGTCAAATTTTCCTTTTTCGTCCATATATTTTTCATCTGCCAAAGCTCCCGCAATCTCAGCTAAAAACATATGATGAGTACCAAGTTCAAGTATTTCTTTAACCTTACATTCTATTGAAATTGGACTTTCTGAAATAATGGGACAGTTAAGATGAGGAGCTTTTTCTTTTGTAAGTCCCATTTCTTTAAACTTATCAAAATCCTTTCCGCTTTTTACACCGCACCAATCTGTGGCATAAGCAAGGCTTTCAGTTGTAACGTTTATTACAAATTCTCCTGTTTCCTTAATAATGTTATATGAGTGCCTTTCGGGACGGACTGAAATGTAAGTCATAGCGGGATCGGTATTTATTGTACCTGTCCACGCAATGGTTATAATATTGCTTTTTTCCATTGTACCGCAGCTGACCATAACTACGGGTACGGGATAAAGTATTGTGCCGGGTTTCCAGATTTGTTTTGACATTTATATATCCTCCGATTTTTTATTTATATAATTATACTATACTTTTTTGTTATTTGCAATTGAAATTAGTGTTTTAAAATGTTAAGATATATTTAGGACGTACATATGAAAATATTTGACCGTACGTTTTTTAGTATATGAAAGTTAACGAGGAAAAGTTTATGAATTTACCTATAGAATATACGGAAAAAATGAAAAAACTTCTGGGAAACGAGTTTGAGGCTTATATGGAAAGCTTTAATGATAAAAGGCTTTATGGTTTAAGAGCGAACACCCTTAAAATTTCTCCCGAAGAGCTTGAAAGGGTCGTTGATTGGGAGCTTAAAAAAGTGCCGTGGTGCAAAGAGGGATTTTATTATGACGGGGAAAGTGTAAGACCTGCAAAGCACCCTTTTTATAATGGGGGTCTTTTTTACATACAGGAGCCGTCTGCTATGTCAACGGGTGCAATGCTTCCCATAAAGCCGGGGGACAGAGTAATTGACCTGTGTGCGGCTCCCGGAGGTAAGAGCACTCAGGCGGCTGCAAGGTTAAAGGGAGAGGGTATAATAGTAAGCAATGATATAAGTGCATCAAGGTGTATGGCTCTTTTAAAAAATATTGAGTTAAGCGGAGTGGCAAATGCTGTAATAACAAATGAGGAGCCTAAAAAATTGGCGGAAAGATTTGAGGGCTTTTTTAACCGTGTTATAGTAGACGCTCCTTGCAGCGGTGAGGGTATGTTCAGAAAGGACGAGGGAGCCGTAAGAAGCTGGGAAACTCACAAAACCGAATTTTGCTGCGGACTTCAGAGAGAAATATTAAAGGCGGCGGCTAAGCTCCTTTGCTCGGGAGGAATAATTGCATATTCCACGTGTACGTTTGCTCCCGAAGAGGACGAAGGAATGATATGGGAGTTTTTAAATGAAAATAAAGATTTTGAGCTTTTGGATTTTGACAAAAGCGGAGGATTTATTGACGGAAGACCTGATTGGGTGGAAAACGGCGGAAATGAGCTTAAAAAGTGCGGCAGGCTTATGCCTTATAAGGTAAAGGGTGAGGGGCATTTCCTTTGCCTTTTGCATAAGAAGGGTGAGGAAACGGAAAAAGAGGTCAAAAAAGACACTACCGTATCAAATAAGCTGTTAAATGATTATTTTGAATTTACGGATAAGTATATGAACAAAAAAATAAACGATAATCTTGTAATGCATAAGGAAAGTCTTTTTTCAGTGCCATACTGCCTTGATCTAAGAGGGCTGAGAGTTAAAAGAAGCGGGCTTTATTTGGGAGATTGCAAAAAGAACAGATTTGAACCAAGTCAGGCTTTTGCTATGACATTGAAAAAGGACGATGTAAAAATAAGTGTTGATTATGAACTTGAAGATGATAATTTAAGCAGATATTTAAGAGGAGAGAGCTTTGCGGTGGATTGTAAGGACGGCTGGGCTCTTGTGTGTGTTAAGGGCTATCCTTTGGGATGGGGAAAGGTCCAGAAGGGAAGATTGAAGAATAAGTATCTGCCCAGTTGGATGAATTGAAATAAGGGCTTATGTACTTATTAAAGGACAAAGGTTAATATCTGACTTAAAAAAGTAGGCAAATTTTTTAAAGTTATTTTGGTAAATGGGAAATTTGGTTTAGAGGAGTATAGTTATGATAAACAAAAAGAGGAAATCACTTAATTGTGTTTATATTGATATATTGAGAATGATGATATTTCCATTGTCGATTGTGCTGGAGGATATAACTTTCAATGGGTTATTTAACGAAAATACAGAGTCAATGTTTGAAATCGGTATTTTAATTACGTTATTTATATTTTATTTGGTTTATAAAATTTACTGGGGTGTAAGGAATTTTATGACTGCTGTGGCACTTACAAAAGACGGTGATGACAAAAAACTTGCGTCATTTATGAAGGTGGCTAAATTCGGAAGCATACCTATGTATGTAATTGTATTTACGATCAATTTTGTGGTGTGGGCGGTTATGGTATTAGCTACAAGAGGAATTGGTATATTTGCTTTGCCTTTTGCAATTTTACCTACGGTATTTTTTACGTATCTGAATGTTATATTTACATCGATCTACAGTATTTGTTTTTTAATAGACAAGAAAAATAAGGGAGAAATATCTGCTGTATTTATGGTCATAAATATTTTGCTACAGCTATGCTTTGTAATAGATGTGATCGATACAATATATTTATGCTTTAAATTCAGAAAAAAGAAAATTGAGGTGTAAAAATGGATTTTTTACCTGTTACGGTTGAGGAAATGAAAAAAAGAGGCTGGGAGCAGCCTGATTTTATATATGTTTGCGGTGACGCTTATGTGGATCACCCTTCCTTCGGCGCAGCCATAATTACAAGAATGCTTGAAAGCAAGGGCTACAAGGTTTGTTTTATAGCCCAGCCTGACTGGAGGAGTACAGCTGATTTTACTAAATTCGGAAAGCCTAAAATTGCTTTTCTTGTAAGCGGTGGGAATATTGATTCAATGGTAAATCATTATTCCGTTGCAAAAAAGAAAAGGGACAGGGATCTGTATTCACCGGGAGGTGAGGGAGGACACAGACCTGACAGAGCAACAATAGTATACTGTCAGAAAATAAGAGAGGCTTACGGTAATTCCGTAACCATATTAATAGGCGGTATAGAGGCAAGCTTAAGACGGCTTTCCCATTATGATTATTGGGATAATAAAGTAAGAAGGTCAATACTCCTTGATTCCCAGGCAGATCTTTTAATGTACGGTATGGGTGAGCATCAGATAGTTGAAATTGCGGAAGCTCTTGAAAGCGGTATTGAAGCAAAGGATATTACCTATATAAGAGGGACTGTTTATAAGACTAAAACCCTTGAAAATATATATGAGGATTATATTGAGCTTCCTCATTTTAAGGAAAGCTCTAAGGACAAGAAAGTATATGCGGAGGGATTTTTAAAGCAGTATGAAAACACCGATTCTGTTACGGCTAAAATACTTGTTGAGCCCTATAACGATTGTTACGTTGTCCAGAACAAGCCTTCTTTTCCTCTCACACAGTCCGAATTTGACTACAGCTACGGCTTGCCGTATATGAGGAATTATCACCCTATGTATGAAGAAAAGGGCGGTATACCTGCAATAGAAGAGGTCAAATTCAGCATAATAAGCAATAGAGGCTGCTTTGGCAGCTGTAATTTTTGTGCGCTTGCCTTTCATCAGGGGCGAGTTATACAGGCGAGAAGTCACAGGTCAATAATAAGGGAGGCTGAACAAATAACGTGGGAGCCTGATTTTAAGGGGTATATTCACGATGTAGGCGGACCAACGGCAAATTTCAGACAGCCTGCCTGTGACAAACAGCTTACAAAAGGCGCCTGCAAAAACAGACAGTGTCTTTTCCCCGATGCCTGCAAAAATTTAAAGGTGGATCACAGCGATTATGTTAAGCTCTTAAGAAAATTAAGAGATATACCACGGGTCAAAAAGGTGTTTGTGCGTTCGGGAATAAGATATGACTATTTAATATATGACAAAGATGAAACCTTTTTTAATGAGCTTTGCAAGTATCACGTAAGCGGACAGCTTAAGGTTGCGCCTGAACACGTTGTGCCGAGAGTGCTTAATAAAATGGGTAAGCCCTCAAGGCAGGTATATGATAAATTTACAAAAAGGTTTTATGAGATAAATAAGAAAATAGGAAAAGAGCAGTATCTTGTGCCTTATCTTATGAGTTCACACCCCGGAAGTGATCTAAAGGCGGCTGTTGAGCTTGCGGAATATTTAAGGGATCTTGGGTATATGCCGGAACAGGTACAGGATTTTTATCCTACACCGGGCACACTTTCTACCTGTATGTTTTATACGGGACTTGACCCCAGAGATATGACTGAGGTGTATGTGCCTAAGACTCCACACGAAAAGGCAATGCAGAGGGCTTTGATACAATACAGACTTCCCAGAAATTATGATTTGGTAAATGAGGCTCTTCATAAGGCGGGGAGAACCGACCTTATAGGCTTTGAAAAGCATTGCTTAATAAGACCTAAGAGAGATAATAAAAACACAAAACCAAAGAGTGTTAATAAGACAAAACAGGGAAATATCAAAAAGAAAACAATAAGGAATGTACACAAGAAAAAGGGTGCAAAGTAATGAAAGCAATAATTGAATTTGCAAAAAGGGAAACAGTGCTTGTAATTTCCTTTTTGGCGGCAATGCTGTCAATGTGTTTTGTTAAGCCTGACAAAGGTTATTTAGAATATATAGATATGAGAACCATTGGGCTTTTGTTTTCACTTATGGCAGTGATTGCGGGATTTTCTCAAATGGGGATAATAAGAAGGCTTGCGGAGATCATTGTAAAGAAAATGAAGAATACAAGAGCTCTTGTAATTACACTGTGGTCAATGTGCTTTATTTCATCAATGCTCATAACAAATGATGTGTCCCTTATAACATTTGTGCCTCTTGCAATTGCTGTGCTTAATATGTGCGGCAAAAAAGAGCTTATAATATATACAGTTGTTTTGCAGACTGTGGCTGCAAATTTGGGAAGTATGCTTACGCCAATGGGCAATCCCCAGAATTTATATATTTACAACTATTTTAATGTGGATATTTGGGAATTCCTTGGAATAACAATACCTGTTATAATTTTAAGCTTTATACTTCTTATGCTGTCATCTTTTGTTGTTAAAGGTGAAAATATCAATGTTCATATTGAAAACATTGATATTAAGGGAAGCCTGTTAAAAAGAAACGTATATATATGTCTTGGTATATTATGTATAATGAGTGTTGTTAAAATTGTTGATTACAGAATTACGGTGTTTATTGCGGCAATATACATAATTATATTTGACAGAAAGGTTATTTTCAAAATTGATTGGTTTTTGCTTTTGACTTTTTGTATGTTTTTTGTGTTTACGGGGAATATAGGTAGAATATATCATATAAGAAATTTTATGGAAAATTTTTTGACAGGGAGAGAATTTTTTACAGCTCTATTGGGAAGTCAGATAATAAGTAATGTACCTGCCGCCGTTATGCTGAGCGGTTTTACTGATAATTACAGGGAGCTTATACTTGGCACCGACGTTGGAGGTCTTGGGACTTTAATTGCATCGCTTGCAAGTCTTATTTCATTTAAGCTGTATTCCCTAACGGAGGGCGCTGAAAAGGGCAGGTACCTTATGGTGTTCACTGCTGTGAATATTATATTTTTGATTATAATTGTTTTATTTTGCAATATTTTGAAATGAGGATATTAATATGAAAATAGTAATAATAGGCGGCGGCGCTTCGGGAATGACTGCGGCAATAGAGGCTGCGGGATACGGCAATGAAAATAAAATAATAATACTTGAAAGGCTTGACAGAGTTGGTAAAAAAATACTTGCTACGGGAAATGGCCGCTGTAATTTCAGCAATATAAATGCAGGGGTAAATAATTATTACGGCAGAAACAGTAATTTTGTTTCATATGCCTTAAATGAATTTAATGTGGATAATACCTTAAACTTTTTTAACAGGTTGGGAGTTTTTCCTAAGGAGGAAAAAGACGGAAAGCTGTATCCTTTTTCGGATCAGGCATCTTCTGTATCGGACGCTTTGAGAAATGAAATAGAAAGACTGAAAATAAATGTAATAACAGGCTTTTATGTAGCGGACGTTAAAAAAAATAAATGGAATTTTAAAATAACGGGAAAAGACGGACAAAGTATAACAGCAGACAAAGTAATTGTGGCGGGAGGGGGCTGTGCATCTCCCGCACTGGGTTCTGACGGCTCTGCTTTTGACATATTAAAAAAATTGGGACACGGTATTACGCAGGTGGTTCCCGCACTTGTGCAGATGAAAACAGATCCTAAGGAAGTGAAAAGTTTGCAGGGTATCAAATTTACGGGAAATGTAAGTATTGTGTACAGAGATAATGTAATAGGCAGTGAGTACGGAGAGGTGCTTTTTACGGATTACGGAATTTCGGGACCTCCCGTTTTTCAGCTTTCCGCAAAGACTGCTTTTAAGAAAAATATAAAGGCTGTCCTTGATTTTATGCCTGAGTATTCGCCTAAGGATGTTTATGACATTCTTGAAAGCAGGAGAGAATTTCTTTCTCATCTTACTATGGAAGGTTATTTTACAGGGCTTTTAAATAAAAGAATAGGAAATGTCATAGCAAAAAAGGCGGGAATTGAAAAATTGTCCTTAAGTGTGGGAAAACTTAATAAACAGCTTTTGTGGGCAATGACTTCACTTATTAAAGGCTTTGAGCTTGAAATAAAGGGTACAAAGGGCTTTCAAAATGCACAGGTAACGGCAGGAGGTATTAATACCGAGGAGTTTGACAGCAGAACAATGGAATCAAGAATTGTTAAAGGACTTTACGCTTGCGGCGAGGTGCTGGATATATACGGTGACTGCGGAGGATATAATTTGCAGTGGGCTTGGAGCAGCGGAAGACTTGCGGGAAGAAGTGCCGCAAACATAAAGGAGTAAATATGCTTAAAATATCTAACATAAAGATTTCTGTAAAAGAAAAAATAAGTAATGAGCTTATTGAAAGCAAAATTAAAAAGATCTTGAAATGCAGTAAAATAAACGGTTTCGTTATTTCTAAAAAGTCAACGGACGCAAGGGATAAAAGGGACGTATATTACAATATTTCCGTTGAAGTGAACGTTGACAATGAGAATAAGTATTTAAAAATTAAAAATGTTTCAAAGGTCAAAAATATTGAATACTGTATACCCGAAAAAAGCAGTTTTGCAAAAAGACCTGTAATTATAGGCTTCGGCCCCGCAGGAATGTTCAGCGGGCTTTTGCTTGCAAGAGCAGGGGCAAAGCCTATTATATTTGAAAGAGGATACAGTGTGGGGGACAGACAAAGGGCAATAGACGCTTTTTGGAGTAAGGGACAGCTTGACATAAAATCAAACGTACAGTTTGGAGAGGGAGGGGCAGGGACTTTTTCCGACGGCAAGCTGACTACGGGTATAAAAGATGTAAGATGTAAATATGTACTGAATGAGCTTGTTAAATTCGGTGCACCAAATGAAATTTTATACGATGCCAAGCCCCATATAGGAACAGACAAGCTTGTAAATATTGTAAAGAATGTAAGGGAAGAAATTATTGCCCTTGGGGGTGAAATTTATTTTAACTGTCAAGTAACGGACATTGTAACGAAAAATAATGAGATAAGATCTGTTGTAACCGAAAAAGGTGAATTTGAAACAGACAATGTTATTATGGCAATAGGTCATTCTGCAAGAGATACTTTTGAAATGCTTTTTAAAAAGGGTGTAAGTATGGTACAAAAGCCTTTTGCTATGGGTGTTAGGATCGAGCATAAGCAGGAAATGATAAATTATGCACAGTATGGAGAATTTGCAAAGTATTTACCGCCTGCCGATTACAAATTGGTTGTCCATTTGCCTAACGGAAGAAGTGCATATACATTTTGTATGTGCCCCGGAGGTGTTGTTGTGGCTGCGGCATCTGAGGAAAACAGTGTTGTAACAAATGGTATGAGTTATTACAAAAGAGACGGGGAAAATGCAAATTCCGCACTTCTCATTGGTATAAATACCGAGGATTTCGGCTCCGATTATGTGCTGGCGGGAGTGGATATGCAAAGACGCCTTGAAAGAAATGCCTTTATTGCGGGAGGAAGCAATTATAATGCGCCTGTGCAGAGAGTGGGAGATTTTCTCAAAATGAAAGGCTCCGTAAAAGAAGGGAGCGTTAAGCCAAGCTATAAGCCAGGGGTCAAGTATACTGATATAAGAAGTATTTTTCCTGATTTTATGAATGAATCCTTTGCTCTTGCCCTAAATGAAATGGACAAAAAAATAAAGGGCTTTGCCTGTGACGACGCAATAATGACGGCTGTTGAAAGCAGATCCTCTTCGCCTGTACGAATTTTGAGAAATGACAACTGTGTGTCTGTAAATGTTAAGGGGCTTTATCCCTGTGGTGAAGGGTGCGGCTATGCCGGGGGTATAATGTCTGCTGCCGTTGACGGTATTAAATGTGCCGAGGCTGTGCTTAAAATGAAATAAGGTGAATATAAAAAGCTCCGAAGCCTGAAAAGGCTTCGGAACTTTTTTGCGTCTATTTGTCAATAGTCAATAGCATATAATGGTTGTAAAAAAGAAATCAAAAATTATTTGCTTTGTTCTTCACAAGGCAGCTTGTAATTTATATCCAATATTTTTTGGAGTATATATGCCACGTCTTGTGTATTGACCTTGTTATCGTTGTTTACATCTGTTATGCCTGCAATAACAGATGCGGCATTATTTATTATTTTGTCAATAAGTATGCTTATGTCAACAACTTCAAGTTTGCCGTTGCTGTCAACATCACCGTAAACAAATTCGGGTGCTGTATCGGTAGTTGTTTCACTTGAAGATTCCGTAACGGAGGATGCCTCTGAAGAGGTTTCCGTATCCGTTGTTGTTTCGCTTGAGCTTTCTGTAACGGAAGACGTTTCGGAAGAGGACTCTGTCGGAACTGTCTTACCTGCTGTGTAGCCTAAGTAGTAAAGACATATTTTAGAGCCGTTTGCAAATATATAATAAGTTTTGCCTGCCTGTACATTAAATCTGACAATGTCATAGCTTGTATATCCGTCTGAATTGTCAAGTTTTGTAACTACGCTTCCGTTTTCGTCTGTAACATAAGTAATTTTGCCGCCTCCTGTTTTAACTGCCATTGTAAAGGCACCGTCTGATGTTGGAACAAACTTTGCAAAACCGCCTGTAACAGGTATTCCCGTAGGATTTGTTTGATTCATTGGAGCCAGACCGTTGGAATCATAAGGATTGGTCTTTGGCTGAAGCCAAGTATCAAGGGAATAAGTATTGTCGCCGTCAGTAAAGTCAACGGGTCCGTTTTCTTCGGAGTTTGTGTAGAATGTTTCGCCTAATGTAAGTCCGTTGTTATCCTCGGGAGTTAAATCGGCTGTAACGTCCCACATAATATCATCGGTAAGTGAAGCTGTTTCTGTTATTAAGCCTACATAAGGAGTGGTTAAAGTAACATTTCTTTCACCTGTAACCGATGTTACGGAAGCAATTCCCGTAAGTTCCGAAGCTGTGATAGTACCCGTATAAGTGGTGTTGTCAAATGTAAGTTCAACAGTCTTTTGGTCCATATCTATAATAAATTCATAGTTATATGTTTTATTTGCAGTTACGGCTGCTGATGATTGAGCATAGGTCAAACCGTCTGTTCTTAAAGTAATATTTTTTGAACTGTCCGTTGCAAGTGCTGCAACTTCCGTGGCTGCTCCGTCGGCTCCCTCGGGGCCCATTATTTTAAGGAAAGCCCATTTTCCGCTTGCCGCAGATGGAGTTGCTGAACCCTTTACAATAACCTTACCGCTTGTCACAGGTGCTTTAAAAGGTATATTAAGCTCTGCTGCAAGTGTTTTTGAAGAGTCGGTCAATGTCCAAGTATCATTATTGGAGTCATATGTTACTGAAATTCCCGTGCCGCTGTTTGTTACGGCTTCTCCGTATTCAACGGGAACTGTTTGTGTTGATATTTCTGTTTGTGTTTCAACTGTTGTAGATTCCGTTGTGGATTCCGTTGTTGTAGGTGTAGGTGTAGGTGTGCTATCACCCATTTCATATTGAATAAGGTAAATACAGGACTCGTTTTTGCCCTTTTTAATAGTGACCTGACCTGCACTTACTGTAGTTTTGTTTTCACCGATAGATATAGGCAGGGAATCTCCGTTTATATCTATTGTTGTGCCTGCTTTATCTCTGTTGTGGGCTATAATTGTAAGTGTGCCGTCAACCGGAGCGTTAAATGTAATTGTTCTGTTTGATGAAAGTTTAACTGCTTTTGTAAGAGTTTCACCGTCAAATGTTTGCGGATTTTTAGAGGCATCGCCCCAATCCTGAAAATCACCTGTTAAGGTATAAAAATCGTCTGTATTTATATTTTCCGTATAATTCCAAGTATATAAAGCTCCGCCTGCCTTTAATGTGGCTGTAGCTGACGCAGTGCCTTCCTTTGAAGCTGTAAGCTGTGAAGGACTTATTGCTTCAAGATGCCAACCGCCTATTGAGACGGATACGTCAAATGTTGAATTAATGTCAACACTGCCTGTAAATGTGTTATCACCTGCATATGAAAGAGCTGTTGAGCCTACATATACAATGGCTCCTGAAGCATCAAGCACTTTGGTTTCTCCTTCAGCGGGACACAAGGTAACAGACACAAGACCTTTAGCCTTATCAAGGTGTATTTCCGTTGCTTCATCTGTAGTTTTTACAACAATTGTTTGAGGTGAAGCGGGAGAAATATAATCACCTGTGTCAGTAATTACAACGCTTTTTTCTCCAAGTGAAAGCTGCTGTTCTGATTTGTAAGTACCGTCATTTTGATCTATAAGTACAGTGCCGTCTGTAAGTTTAACATCAGCTCCCTTAACAGGTTGGTTGTCTGAACCTCCTGTAAGTTTAACAACTGCATAACCGTCATAGTCGGGTTGTAAGTCTGCGGAAGCGGTAAATGTTTCACCGTCTGTATTAAGTACCGTTGATTTTATAACAACATTTGAGTAGCCTTCCTTTGAAACTTTAATAATGTATTCTGAACCGAGAGAAGCAGAAGCGCTGTAAATACCGCTGCCTCTGTTTACAAATGTAAGACCGTTTGCGGTAACTGACGCATCTTCAACGGCTTTGCCGTCTGATGTGACCGTAATTGTAATTTCTCCTGATTCGGTAACAGGAAATGCCTTTAATGTACCTGCATATGTTTTTACATATTCGGGTACTTCTGCGGCAGGTGTTACAATATATGAATCCTTATAAAATTTAGATGAATCTAAGTCAAAGTTATCAATACTTGTTCCGTCGGGGAACGTATAGCCGCTGCCTGTTAATACAGCTTCATCTTTTGATGAAACAACGGTTCTTGTACCCTTTGTTTCATATTTTCCGCTGCCGTTGAAAATTTCGTTATATGATTTTGCTATACAGGTTGCGTTTCTGGATTTAAAATTGCTTTTGCAGTTGTCATAATAATTTTCTTCAAGCAGTACGCTGTTTTTGCCTCTTAAATCAACAGATGTACTTGTAGCACCTTCAAAATATGTGCTGTAAATATGCATATTTCCGTTAGCTGCAAGGGGCTGTCTTGAGCCTACATTCTGATAGTAGTTGTGGTGCAGTGATATGTAAAACTGATCGTCAGAAGTACCGCTGCCCACAAGATTTGTTTTGTGGCAATTTATATAATGATTATAAGACATTGTGTAGTATTGACCACGCTTGAAGTCACAGGAGCCGTCACCTTCGCCTTTGTCGCTTTCGGCAGGGTTAGCGCAATAACCGGGGTAAAAGGTGTTGTTATGTACCCATACTCTTTCAATAGGGCAGGTTATGCCGTCATCACCCTGAAAACCAAGACCGTCTTCGGAATATTTGTTAAAAGTAAGATTTCTTACTTCAAAACTTTTACCTGCTTCGGCAGGACAGGTTGATGTTTGAGCAAATGTAAATCCCCAGCCTTCTATAACAGCATCTTCGCCTATGCCTTCAAGAGTAATGTTTCTTCCGTATTTACAAATTGCAAGATTACCGTTATCACCTTTAGAGCCGCCGAGAGCATTGTCTTTTATGTTATAGGGTGTTAAATTCTTGGGAACATTTACCTTGCCTATAAATCTTATTACAAGAGGGTGATTGTCGGTAATAGTGATCTCTTGAATAAATTTCATATTGTTGTTAAGAAGATTGCCTATTCCTTCCGTTGTTCTTGTCCAGTCTGCACCTGTTGAATTTGAATGGTATGAAATAGGTGCGTGACCTTCGTAGCCCGGAACTTCAAAGGTATCCTTGTTTTCATCGGTTACATACACAACGATTGCATTGTCTTTTAACGTACCGTCGTTATTGTATCCGCCTATGCCCTCCGTATAATTAAAGTGAGCATAGCCCGAACGGTCGTATTCGTAAACTTTTATTCCCGTTCTTGTGTGTTCTGTGCCGTCAGATGCTTTAATGTAAATATCATATCTTCCTGATTTTAAGCCCGGAATATCAACTCTGCCGTAGCCGCTTGTTGATGCCTGTCTTACAAGATAAGTTAAGTCATTTCCTGTAAGATAAGTGTATTGGTCGTCCGTGCTGAGCTTGTAGCCTACCTGAACATCGGGGCTGTCGGGGTTAGGATCTACCCATTCGGCATAGAGTGATTCGTTCCAGCCTGCCGAAACTGACGGTGCAGCAGAAACAAATGTTGTACTGAAAGCAACACAGGAAAATGACATAACAAGTGCCAGTGAAGCTGACAGGATTCTTTTAAATAACTTCATTAAAAATACCTCCTTTTTTTATTATAAATATAATTATAACATAAATTAAAATAAAATTAGAAAGGCAGTAACATTATTTACAGTTTATTCATAATTTTTGTGTAATTTTAAAAAAATAAAGTTAATTGAAATATATTTTAAATGAAAAAATTGTGTAATTTTATATGCCCATAGGGTAAATAAGAGTGCTTTTAAAAAGGAGGTTTGTTTGTAAGGCAGAGAAAAGCTGCCGCAAAACAAATGGAAAATCATTTATTTTGCAGCAGCTCTGTTATTATCATTGAATGCCTTTAACAATGACAAGTTTTTGATTGGGATAAATCAAGTCGGGATTTTCAATATTGTTAAGTTCTGCAATATTTTTAACTGTTGTGTTAAAGCGCTTTGAAAGCTTCCAAAGAGTATCTCCTTTTCTGACAATATAGAGTACTATGCTTGGTATTTTGTCTATTACATCGGGAGGAATAGGACTGATCTCTGCATCTGTAATAAGGTCAATACAGCACTTATTTCTTACTGTGGTGTTTGTGTTAAGGGCACAGCGTACCTCAAGTTCTCTGTCTGAAAGCATATTAAAGCCTATGTGAGCTATGTTTGCATTTACCTTTGCATCCATACCCTCTGCGGCTCCTCTTGCATCTATTGTTTGAGTGAAGGGAAGAGTATCGGAATGACCCGCTATTGGCATATCGTCATTGCCTGTAATATACATAATGTCAATATTGATCGCACCTTCAACGACGATTTTGTTTTCGTATATTGAAATATCGTCTATATATACGGCTCCCGTAGCTCTGAATATTTGCAGCATATCGGGGCATTTTTCGTCAAGAGTGATAATTTCCTTAACGGGACACTGACCTCTGTTTCTGCAAACTATATTTGAATAACATAAATTGGAGGAATCAAAATTTATTTCATTCCCCGGCATATATGCATCGTCAAGTATTTCGTAATTTTCGGCAGCACTGGTGTGTATGTCTGCGCCTATATTTACTTCCATATTTATAATTGTAGGCTCACCCTTTTCGTCTTCCGAAACGCTGTAAAAACAATCCTTAATATAAGGCGTTACATCTATAATACTGTCTGTGTCAGTGTTTTCTGCTTCAAGAGATACGTTAAAAGGCATATCAAATTCGTATAATTCAGGGAATCCGCCCTCCGTACTTGTGTATAAAACCACAATTGAAATATCTCCGCTTGTATCAACAGAGTCCTCTCCGGGCTTAAATTCTGCATTTGTAATATTGCAGTTGACGCTTAAAATTTCAGCTATAGGCAGCTTTGTTGCGGGAAGAGATATATCTTCGTTGACAGTAAAGTTTTCACGTGACAGGCAGAGAGTTTTTGAAATATTCACATTTTTAAAATGCTGCTGTTCCTTTGGTATATCGTCGATTTTTGTAATTGCATCGATTTCCGCAATTTCAGTTACAGTGCCGTTTATTTCAAACATAATTTTGTAGCCTGTTTTTCTGTCATTTATCTTTCTGCACTCAACATTTGAAATTGCCGGAGTGATTTCCGTAAGCATACCGCTGTCGGCATTTTCTATGTTTATAAAGTCGTTAATGGGTGCTTCCGATGAAATGCTATGTACACTCTTGTCCTTGCCGCAGTATAATACATTTACAAGGAGTTTTGCTCTGAAGCTTAAGCGGTTTTCCTCCGCTGAGCTTTCTTCGGGTATAATACGGGCTTCGCATTTGAGTATTACATCAATATCGGGTTTTCCGTCTGTAAGCAGAATTTCGCCTTCCTGTATAAGCTGTGTTTTTTCACTGCCTATTATTTTATCAGCCGTAATATGCTTTGTTGTATAATTCATATTAAAATAACCTCCATATTTATTTAATTAAGTATATTATTTTGGAGAATGATTTATACCTTTTTATGAAAATGTAAATTTGAGTATGGCGGGAATTTTAAATTATACGGAGAGTCAAATATAAAAATATAAAAAGAGAAGATACCTTGTTAAAAGTATCTTCTCTGTAAATTTATTTTTCAAGGGCTGCAATTACGTTATTTGTGATATTTTTAAATTCCTCCGCAATTTCAGCTTTTATATTGTTATAACCGTTATCAGCCATTCCCGATACGGTCACATCTGTAGGAAGTTCGCCTAAAAGTGTTATTTCATTTTGTTTAAGGAAATCCTCTGTTGATTCCCCGTCATATATCTTTATTTTTTCACCGCAGTGAGGACATATAATATAACTCATATTTTCAACAAGCCCCAGAATTGGAACATTGAGCATTTTAGTCATATTAATTGATTTTGAAACGATCATATTGACCATATCCTGAGGTATACTTACCATTACTATACCGCTTAAAGGTATACTTTGCATTACGGTAAGTGAAATATCTCCGGTTCCAGGAGGCATATCTACTATGAGATAATCAAGCTCGCCCCAAAGAGCCTCTACCCAAAACTGCTTTACACAGTTTGAAAGCATTGCACCTCTCCAAACAACAGGCTGATTTTCGTCGGGAAGCATAAGATTAAGGCTTAAGACCTTAATACAGTCTTCGTTTTCAACAGGTATTATAAGATTGTTTTCCGCAAAGGCTCTTTTGCCCGTAAGTCCCATAAGGCGACAGGCGCTGGGACCTGTAATATCTGCGTCAAGAAGTCCAACCTTGTAGCCCTTTTTTGAAAGCTCTTTTGCAAGCATTGCTGAAACCGTTGACTTGCCTACGCCGCCTTTTCCACTCATAACACCTATAATATGCTTTACTTTGTTAAGGGGATTGTTTTCAACTCCACAAGTACCGCTGTCATTGCCACATTTTCCTTGTGACGGACATGAACTGCAATCTGACATTTTATCGTCTCCTTTTGTTTATTAAAATATTAATTGCTGAATTTTCTCTGTCTTACAACCTCATACATAATAAGACCTGCCGATACACCGGCATTAAGTGAATCAATGGTTCCGTACATAGGTATACCTACTGTAAAGTCGCATTTTTTCTTTACAAGCTCGCTGACACCTGAGCCTTCGTTTCCTATAACAATGGCTATGGCGCCCTTTAAGTCTGAATTAAAAAATTCTTTACCTGACATATCTGCACAGGCTACCCAAATATTCTCTGCTTTAAGCGCATCTATTGCCCTTGCCATATTTGTAACTCTTGCAACGGGAACAAATTCAAGTGCTCCCGCAGATGTTTTGCTTACTATGGCAGTAAGACCTACGGCACGTCTTTTGGGAATGACTACTCCGTGGGCTCCTGCTCCGTAGGCTGTTCTTATAATAGAGCCTAAATTATGTGGGTCTGTTATTTCATCGCATACTATTATAAATGGGTCTTCGCCTTTATTTCTTGCGCTTGCAATAATATCACTTAATTCACAATATTCGTGGGCAGGGCAAAGGGCAATGACACCTTGATTGTTATTGCTTTTGGAAATAAGCGCCATTTTTTCTTTGTCTGCTTCCTGAACAATGATACCTTTTTCTCTTGCTTTTGCAACAATTACCTTTAGTGTACCCTCAATTCCGCCTTTTTTTACAATTATCTTGTCTATTGGCTTATTGTGGTTTAAGGCTTCAAGGACGGGATTTCTGCCTTCAAGCTGCAGACCTTCATCAAAAGCTGAGCTGTCTTCATATTTATTTGCTCTGCTGTCACGGGGGCGGAAATCTCTTTTTTCCTTACGTTTTTCATTTTTCATTTTACTGCGTCTGTTGTCTTGTCTTTTCATTGTTTTTTCCTCTCGCTGCTAAACCTATGCTGTAAAGTTCTTCTATTCTTTCAAATTCGCCTTTTAAATAAAGGTATCCGAAAAGAGCTTCAATGCCTGTTGCACGTCTGTAGTCTGTTATGGATTGATTTTTGGCAGACGTGTGGCTTTTGGCATTTCTGCCCCTTTTTAATACTCCAAGCTCTTCCTCTGTCAGTATGTTTTCTATTGCGTAATACATTTGGGACTGAGAAGATGCATTTACTATGGCTTTTGCTTTTTTGTGCATTACATTAACCGGAGTATTCCCTTCGGCTAAAATCATACCTCTTGTTAAAAGATCGAATATTGTATCCCCGATAAATGCAAGTGCAAGTGAATTAAGGGTTTTGGGATCTGCGTTTTTATATTTGAAAAGTTCCATAATACACCTTATTTATATGACCAGCGAACGCCTGCTCTTGTATCTTCTATTACTACACCTTTGGCTGACAATTCCTCTCTTATTGCATCTGCTCGTGCAAAATCCTTTGATTTCTTTGCAGCTGTTCTTTCGGCAATAAGGCTTTCCACTTCATCGGGACTTATTTGTTTGTCTTTTGTTTCTTCCTGAGGCTTGATACCTAAAATTGTGCAGAGCTTAAGAAATTTTTCTCTTATGGCTGTTACAAATTCTTTTGAAGAGTTTTCGTTTACGTTTATATTTGAAAATTTTGCAATTTCAAATATAGCCGTTACTGCATCTGCCGTGTTAAAGTCATCGTCCATTGCGGCTTCAAACTGGACTCTGAATTTGTCAGCATCTTCATTAAGCTTCTTTTCTTCATCTGTCATTGTGCCCTGAGCCTTGCTCTCCATAAAAACAAGAGATTTGTAGGCATTTTTTATTCTGTCAAGACCTGCTCCCGCCGCTTCCATTAATTCTTTTGAAAAATTAATGGGGCTTCTGTAATGACCGCTTAAAATGAAAAATCTAACTACATCGTAGGGAATATGTTCAACTATTTCTCTCAATGTAAAGAAGTTGCCTAAGGATTTGCTCATTTTTTTATTATCTACATTTATAAATCCGTTATGAAGCCAGTATTTGGCAAAAGGCTTGCCGTTTGCTGCCTCTGATTGAGCAATTTCATTTTCGTGATGAGGGAAAATAAGATCCTCACCGCCTGCGTGAATATCTATTGTGTCACCCAAATATTTTTTTGCCATTACTGAACACTCAATATGCCACCCCGGTCTTCCCTGTCCCCAAGGTGACTCCCAATAAGGCTCTCCGTCTTTTTTGGGCTTCCAAAGTACAAAATCCATTGGATTTTTTTTGTTCTCATCAACGGCTATTCTTGCACCTGCTTCAAGGTCATCAATGTTTTTGCCTGAAAGTTTGCCGTAATCGTGGAATGCTTTTGTATCATAAAATACACTGCCGTTTATTTCATAGGCATAGCCCTTGTCAATAAGGGTTTGTATCATTGAAATGATACCGTCCATTTCTTCTGTAACCTTTGGATTTTTTGTGGCAGGCTCAACGTTAAGACCTTCCGCATCTTTTTTTGCTTCGGCAATATATCTTTCTGAAATAACTTTTGAGTCAACACCTTCTGCAATGGCTTTTTTAATTATTTTATCATCTACATCGGTAAAATTCTGAACGTAGTTTACTTCATAGCCTTTATATTCCATATATCTTCTTATGGTATCGAATATAACATAGGGGCGTGCATTGCCTATATGAATGTAGTCATAAACTGTGGGACCGCATACATACATTTTAACTTTTCCCGGTTCAAGAGGAATAAATTCTTCTTTTTGGTTTGTTAATGTGTTATAAACTTTCATTTGAGTTCTCCTTTTTTAATTTTTTTATTTCGCTTTCCATTTCCTCAAGCTGTATTCTCAGCTTGCATATTTCCATTTCAACGGGATCGGGAAGTTTGATTTGGTCAAGAGTATCTGAAGGAGAAGTGCAGTCGTGTCTGTCAACGGGTCTTCCCGGGATACCTACTACAGTAGAGTAGGGCGGTATATCCTTAAGCACCACCGAACCTGCTCCTATTTTACTGTCGTGACCTATTCTTATGGGACCTAAAACCTTTGCACCTGCGCCTACCATAACATTGCTTTCAATGGTAGGGTGTCTTTTGCCTATGTCCTTTCCAGTACCGCCGAGAGTTACGTTTTGGTAAATAAGAACATTGTCGCCTATTTCACAGGTTTCGCCTATGACAACACCCATACCGTGGTCAATAAACACTCCGTGACCTATTGTTGCTCCCGGGTGTATCTCTATACCCGTAAACCACCTTGAAATTTGTGATATAAGCCTTGCAATGAAAAATAAATGAAATTTGTAAAAACGGTGGGCGATTTTATGTGAGATCATTGCCCAAAAACTGGAATATAATATAACTTCAATGCTGCTTTTAATTGCAGGGTCTTTTCTTTTGACTGTTTCAACTTCGCTTCTTACACTTAATAATATAATAATGATAAGAAGTAAAACAACGAACATAATTATAACAGTTTTCATATTTTACACTCCGCTAAAAAAAATAAGAACCATCCTCATATAGAGACGATGGCTCGTGGTTCCACTCTAATTCCGCTTGGCGGCACTTACAAAAATAAACGTAAACGTGTATTTTTTAACTTTAACGCAGTTTTACGGCAGGGGCTAATATATTTCACCTCTGCGGCTCGGAAATGCACTTCATCAATGTCTGCCTTAGGACAATTACAGCATATATGTCCCTCTCTGAAAGGTGTTCAAGGATTACTCTTTTCGTCTATGCCTTTATACATTATATGTATTTTATACTTAAAATGTGAAATTGTCAAGTATAAAATAATTTTAGGTTTTTTGAAGTATAAATGATCGGTTATGTTTAAGATTATAGGTGTTAAAGCACAATTAAGGGAAGTTAAGCGGCAAATACTTAACTTCCCTTAATAAGTGTAATTTTAAATGTTATTTAAACAATGTTTTAAATCTTTCCATTGCTGCAACAGTGTTTTCTTTGTTGTTAAATGCGGTAAGTCTGAAATAGTTATCACCGTTTTTACCGAAGCCTGCTCCGGGAGTACCGACTACCTGTATCTCATTAAGCATTTTATCAAAGAAATCCCAGCTGTACATACCAAACGGGCATTCAAACCAAATATAAGGAGAATTTATGCCGCCGAAATATTTAACTCCAAGCTCGTCCATAGTATCTGCAATGATTTTTGCGTTTTCTCTGTATACGTTTATCATTGCTTTGGCTTCTTCCATACCTTCAACACTGAATACTGTAGCCGCAGCTTTTTGTACAATGTAAGGAACACCGTTAAATTTAGTTGTCTGTCTTCTGTTCCACATTTTATTTGGGTACATTTCGGTACCGTTTGAAGCTGTATACTTAAGAGCCTTAGGAACTACGGTATATCCGCATCTTGTTCCCGTAAAGCCTGCTGTTTTTGAAAGTGAACAAAATTCTATACAGCAGTCCTTAGCGCCTTCAATGGCAAATATACTTCTGGGAAGAGTTTCATCTGTAATAAAGCACTCATAAGCAGAGTCAAAGAGAATAATTGCATTATTTGCTTTGGCATAGTCTACCCATTCCTTTAACTGTTCTTTGTTGTAAACAGCGCCTGTAGGGTTGTTAGGTGAACAAAGGTAAATTATATCAGCGTGAACGCTTGGATCCGGCATAGCAAGGAAATTGTTTTCCGGATTTGCATCCATATAAATAATGTTTCTGCCGTTCATTGTGTTTGTGTCAACGTAAACAGGATATACGGGATCGGGAACCAATACAGTGTTGTCTACTGCAAAAAGGTCTGTAATATTTCCCGTGTCTGATTTTGCACCGTCTGATACAAATATTTCATCGGCTTCAATTTCAACGCCGTTTCTTCCGTAATAATCCTTTATGGCATTTCTTAAAAAGTCATAGCCCTGTTCGGGACCATAGCCTTTAAATGTGGCAGGGTCTGCCATTTCGTCAACTGCTTCGTGAAGGCTTTTTATAACTGATTTGCTTAAGGGAAGAGTAACATCACCTATACCCAGTCTTATTACATTTTTGTCAGGATTTTCGGCTGTAAAGTTATTAACTCTTTTTGCAATTTCGGAAAAAAGGTAGCTTTCCTTAAGGTTTAAATAATTTTCATTTAATTTTGGCATTTTTGCATCTCCTTTATTTCATTAGTTTTTTTACTGCTGCAAGTTTAACACATATGCAGAATAATTCCATTGCCTTCTTTAAGTCCTCAACAGGAGGATAAGAGGGTGCTATTCTTATGTTACTGTCATAGGGATCGTTTCCGTAAGGATAGGCTGCGCCTGCATCTGTAAGTATAAGCCCACATTCCTTTGCAAGCCTTACGGTTTCCTTTGCACAGCCCGGAAGAGTATAAACGGATATAAAATAACCGCCGTCGGGTCTGTTCCACTTTAAAAGGTCGCTGTCTTTAAATTCACTGTCAAGTTTATTAAGAACCACATCAAATTTTTCCCTAAGCATTGTACCCAGCTTTTTCATATGCTCCATCATACCCTCGGGTGTTTTAAAGAAGCTGTATGTTCTGAGCTGGTTGATCTTATTATATCCTATGGTCATTATGCCGAAACGTCTTTTTATTTCTTCTATTGCCTTGTCTCCTGATGCTATAAGGGCAACACCTGAGCCCGGAAATGTAATTTTGGAGGTTGAAAAGAAATAAAGTATTCTGTCTTCCGTTCCGTACTTTGAAGCAAGATCAAATATGTTTGCAAGCTTTACTTCATTGTAAACGTGGTGAATACCATAGGCATTATCCCATATAACGGTAAAATCCTCAGCCGCAGTCTTCATACTTGCAATACGCTCCACAACCTCGTCACTGTAGCATATGCCGCCGGGATTTGAATAAAGAGGTACACAAAGCATACCCTTAATGCTGTCGTCCTCTTTAACAAGTTTTTCAACCATATCCATATCGGGACCGTTTTCGTCCATAGGTATATTTATCATTTCAAAACCAAATTCTTGGCAAATTGAAAAATGTCTGTCATAGCCGGGAACAGGGCAAAGAAATTTGACCTTGTCAAGTTTGGACCATGGAGTTGAACCGAGTTTACCAAACATATAATATCTGGCTATTGCGTCATATATTAAATTGAGAGAGGAATTTCCTCCTATGATAATGTTATCTTCTTTAATGCCTAAAAGCTCCGAAAAAAGGTGTCTACATTCTTTGATACCTGTAAGAATACCGTAATTTCTTACATCGTTTCCTTCGCAGTTAATATAACTGTCCAAATGCAGGGTGAGAATACCGTTTGACAGGTCAAGCTGTGCGGCTGCGGGTTTTCCTCTTGACATATCAAGGTTTAATTTACAAGATTTAAGCCTGTTATATTGAGAAACAAGCTCTTCATGTGCTTTATTCAGCTCATCTTGTGAAGATTTACTTGATAAAGACATATAATCAACTCCTTCATATATTACGCTTTATTATATTTAAAATTTTATGCAAAAGTTTAATTTGCTCAGTATAGATTATATTATAACGGTTTATTGACATATATGTCAAGTGATTTGCAAGATTTAAATGTAAAAATTTCAAAAAAAATAAAAAAGAAGTGTTAAGTTGGTATATAAAAATAATTGCGTGAATAAATAAGTTATAAATATTTCATTTGTTAAATATCAAAAAATAAAGCTCATAATAAAAAAACAATTTAAAACATCTTAAAGTTTAATATAAAATCTTATTATAAGCATTAAGTGCACAATATTGCACAAAAAATATGCTAAACTGCTAATATAAAAATTATAAAATAAACAAAAATTAAGAAAATATTAAAAATGTCTTGCAATTTGTTTGTGATTGGCTTATAATTCAAACATACTCAACAAGGACGTTGGAGCGAAGGCTTCGGCGTCCTTATTTTATTTTAAATTTATTTTATTGATTTAGGAGGGGTTAAAATGACTGAACAGGCATTTAACGCATTTGACACTATATGGCTCTTGCTTGGAGCTGTATTGGTATTCTGGATGCAGGCGGGCTTTGCAATGGTTGAAACAGGTTTCACAAGAGCAAAGAACGCAGGTAACATTATTATGAAGAACTTAATGGACTTTGCTATTGGTTCCATTGTATTTTGGATCATAGGCTACGGCATTATGTTCGGAGAATCAAGCAGTATTTTCGGCGGTATTCATTTATTTGCAAGCGCAGGAAATGACACAGGTACGGTTCCTTTCTGGGTACATTTTATGTTTAATACAATGTTCTGTGCAACAGCTGCAACTATTGTATCAGGCGCTATGGCAGAAAGAACTAAATTTATTTCTTATCTTATTTATTCAGCTGTTATAAGTGCAATTGTTTATCCTATTGAAGGTCACTGGATATGGGGCGGCGGCTGGCTGTCAACATTGCAGATAGGCAACTGGGAAGGCTTCCACGATTATGCAGGTTCAACTGCTGTTCATATGGTTGGTGGTATTTCTGCTTTTGTAGGTGCCGCTATCCTCGGTCCACGTATCGGCAAGTATGATGAAAAGGGTAAGCCTAAGGCTATACCGGGACACAGCTTAACACTTGGTGCATTAGGTGTGTTCATTCTTTGGATGGGTTGGTTTGGATTTAACCCTGCTTCAAGCTACGGTTTAAGTACATATGAGAATGGTCTTGATGTTGGTAACGTATTTATGACTACTAATATTGCTGCTGCTGTTGCAACTACTGCAACTATGATATTTACTTGGATCAAGTATGGTAAGCCTGATGTTTCAATGACATTAAACGGATCTCTTGCAGGTCTTGTTGCTATTACTGCAGGCTGTTCAGCTGTTGATCCTTGGGCAGCTGCAATTATAGGTCTTTTTGCAGGTATAATCGTTGTTGTTGCTGTTGAATGGGTCGATAAGATACACGTTGATGACCCTGTAGGTGCAGTTGCTGTTCACGGTGTCTGTGGTTTGTTCGGTACTCTTTGCGTAGGTCTTTTCGGCAGAGAGGGCGGTTTATTTATAACAGGCGACCCAAGCAGATTTTTCGTTCAGCTTGTAGGTGTTGTAGCTGTAGGTGTTTTTGTAGCTGTTGTTATGGGTGTTCTTTTCTATGTAATTAAGGCTACTGTAGGCTTAAGAGTTACTCAGGAAGAGGAAATTATCGGTCTTGACGCTCTTGAACATGGTCTTGTTGCAGGTTCATATGCAGACTTTATGCCTTCTGTGAACGTAGCAGGCGCTAAGAATATAAGCACAACTGTTACAGGCAATGTTCCCGCAGATAAGGCTGTACCTGTTCAGCTTGTTACAGACGAGGCTGCTCCTGCTTCTGACGGCGGTAAGATGAGCAAGGTTGAAATTATTTGTAAAATGGATAGATTTGAAATACTTAAAAATAAACTGGAGGACTGCGGCATTACAGGTATGACTGTTGTCAATTGTATGGGCTGCGGTGTTCAGAAGGGTAATACAAAGTTCTATCGTGGTGCTGAGGTTGAAACAAATCTTCTTCCTAAGATCAAGGTTGAGGTTGTCGTAGCAAAAGTACCTGTAAGCGATGTAATAAATGCTGCAAGAGAAGCTCTCTACACAGGAAATATCGGCGACGGTAAGATATTTGTTTACGGTGTTGATTATGTATTTAAGGTTAGAACGGGAGAAACAAATTATGACGCTCTTCAGGGTGTTGACCAGTTCTAATATGTAAATTTTGCAATATTTAAGCTGTTTTGGCATAATGCTGATGATGTTATGCCAAAACAGCATTTTTTTGTTTTTTATTAAAAACTAACTTAAATCTAACCTTGACTGTGATATACTGTGTTTACAGAGTTGCAATTCTTAAAACAAAAAATTAATTATTTTCAGGAGGAAAAGTATATGAAATTTTCAAAAATATTTTTAACAGGTGCAGCGTCAATTATGGTTTTGGTATCAATGGGTTCAGTGGCAGTATCGGCAAAGAACAAAAACAATGAATATGTTTTAGACGATAATACAAAAATTGAATTCAGCGGTGTCGAAACAAAGGTTGATGAAAAGACAGGCAAAATAATGATGAGTGAGGACAACGGCAATACTTGGAATATAATAGATGAAATAAATACGG
>JAUNPM010000002.1:0-14333 GCA_030536675.1 Clostridia bacterium
ACCATACCAAGACCGCCTCTTAAAATAGGCACAACACCTATCTCCTTATTCAGTACATTACAAATGGCATTCCCTCTTGGAGTATCCACATTCACTGTTTTAACTCCCATATCCTTTGTAGCCTCATAAAATAAAAGAGCTGAAATTTCACTTACAAGTTCTCTGAATTCCTTGTTGTTTGTATCCTTGTTTCTTAACAATGCAAGTTTGCTCTGTACAAGAGGATGCTCTACAATACATAAATTACTCATAAAATTACCTCCTTTGATTTAGTCTTCGATCATTTTTATTCTTCTTATATGTCTTTCATCATTTGAAAATTCCGTTTCAAGAAAAGCCTTCACAATTTCAAGTGCCAATCCGGGACCTATTACTCTTGCTCCCATAGCCAATATATTGGCATCATTGTGTTCTCTCGTTGCCTTTGCAGAAAAGACATCGTGACAAAGAGCCGCTCTTATTCCTTTGACCTTATTTGCAGTAATTGATATTCCTATACCCGTACCGCAAATAATGATCCCCTTTTCACATTCTCCAGATGCCACAGCATTTGCAACGGCTTTTCCGTATATGGGATAGTCACAGGATTCGCTTGTATATGTTCCAAAATCCTTATATTCAATATTTTTGCTGTCAAGATAATTCATAACTGTTTTTTTCAGTTCAAGACCACCGTGGTCACAACCTAAACCTATCATTGAATAAACTCCTTTCAGTAAATGTAGTTCACACCTCTATTATACAATATCCTGCGGCTTTCTTCAACCTATTCATTATGGCAAGTCCCAGCTCATCTTCACAAAGACCCTCTGCAAATACTCTGTCTATATGGTGATGATCGCACTTTCTAAGCATTTTAAACAAATTAGCTGCTATGGTTTCAGGCTCTTTTATGCTTCCCGCCACAAGGACTTCGCAATTTATGTACCTTTCTTTATTTTCTTCAGTTGCTATAACTCCTACTTTAAGCCCCTTGTCCGTTTGTGAAATAAGCTCGTTGATCTTATCCACCATTTTATTTCTGTCACCTCTTACAATGACAACATCTGCGCTTGGTGAATAATGCTTATATTTCATTCCGGGAGCTTTCGGCAATTCGCCTTTGTCAAGTTTGCTTACAACAGCCTTATCAACATTGACCTCACCCAATACACTCCTTAACATTTCAAGTGTAATTGAACCGGGGCGCAAAAGGCAGGGAATATTTCCCGTTACATCTATAATTGTGGATTCAAGTCCAAATTTACAGGCTCCTCCGTCAATTATCATATCAATTTTTCCATTTAGGTCATATTCAACGTGAGATGCTCTTGTAGGGCTGGGTCGTCCCGATGTGTTGGCGCTTGGCGCAGCAATAGGTGTCCCGCTTGCTGTAATAAGTGCCTGAGCCACCTTATTTACGGGAAATCTTACTGCCACCGTATCAAGCCCTCCGCTTGTTTCATTAGGCACTATATCACTTTTTTTAAAAATCATTGTAAGGGGGCCGGGCCAAAATTCTTTTGCAAGTTTAAGAGCATTTTCGGGTATTTCTCTCACAAGAGGAGAAAGCTGACCTATGTCCGATATATGTAATATAAGCGGATTATCGGAGGGTCTGCCCTTGGCGCTGTAAATTTTCTTAGCGGCATTTGGGTTAAGCCCGTCGCCGCCAAGTCCGTACACAGTTTCCGTAGGAAATGCCACAAGACCGCCTGATTTAATAATTTCAGCGGCCTTGACAATCACATTATTATCAATATTATTTATATCAACCTTAAAAATATGCGTTTTCAATTATTTTGCACCACAACATTTTTTATACTTCTTGCCGCTTCCGCATGGGCAAGGGTCGTTTCTTCCTATCTTAGGACCCTCGTGCACAATGGTAGTGGACTTCTTCTGTTCCTTATAAAGTTTTGAAAGCTCTTCTTCAGAAAAAATATTACTCCACTGTGGAAGTGAATATAAATGGTCTGCCTTGTATTCAACCATTTTCTTATAAAGTCTTACAAAATCAATTTTAATTGTAACTTCAGTATCTTCTTCAAGCTTTTCAAGCTCAAAAGGAGTATCCTGAGTTTCATTAATGCCGTCAATAAATCCTATAATATAAGGAGTTGGAACATTATAAGTTTCCGCAAGCTCTTTAACAGTACCCTTTAACTCTGTTTTCTTATTCTCTATAATATCCTCGTAAATTTTCTGTTCACGTGGAATATAATCATTCCAAAGTGCTTCGTTATTTCTGCCGTTTCTGTAATAAGCAGATGAAAGCCACTGCTCGTATAATGTCATTTGTCTTCCTCCTAGCAAATCATTCTGTAATTTAATCACATTTCATTTTACTACAAAACACGTAATATGTCCAGTATTTTTTAAATCCTTTAAACTTTATTCAATTTTCCCTTATAATAATTATGTCCCTTAAAGCACATTTTAATTCTATAAGGCAATTTCAAGAAGCTCATCAACGTTTCCTGCACACACAATCTTTATTCCTTCCACTCTCGATGCTTCTTTATAATTCGCCTTAGGCACAATGCAGGTCTTAAAGCCCATTTTTTGAGCCTCCTGCACTCTTTTTTCCGCCATTGAAACAGCCCTCAGCTCTCCTGTAAGACCTATTTCTCCCAGTATTAACGTATCGCTGTTTACGGGCACATTTCTGTAGCTTGAAGCTATTGCCACAGCCACTGCAGCATCAATTGCAGGCTCAGCAACCTTTATGCCGCCTGTAATATTTATATAGCTGTCATAGCTTGAAAGCTGGAGTCCCGCTCTTTTTTCAAGAACGGCAATTATAATTACAACTCGGTTAAAATCCGTTCCCGTAGCCATACGTCTTGGCATATTGAAAGTTGTATAGCTTACCAAGGACTGCACTTCGATCAAAAGAGGTCTTGTTCCTTCCATACTGCAGGTTATTGCAGTTCCGGGCACGTCAAGTGGTCTGTCTGAAAGCATATATGCGGAAGGATTTAATATTTCCTTAAGTCCGTCATTGCCCATTTCAAAAACGCCTATTTCATTTGTGCCGCCAAATCTGTTTTTAACAGCCCTTAGTATTCTGTAGCTTGCGGTTTTGTCACCTTCAAAATACAGCACTGTATCCACCATATGCTCAAGCACTCTCGGTCCTGCAATGCTGCCGTCTTTTGTAACGTGACCCACGATCATTACGGATATTCCCCTGCCCTTACTTATATTCATAAGTTTTGCCGTAGTTTCTCTGACTTGTGTCACAGAGCCGGGGGCAGAAGCCGCTTCTTCAGTATACATTGTTTGTATAGAGTCAATAATTATAAAATCAGGTTCTTCATTTAATATACAGTTATCTATAACACCTATATTGGTTTCTGAAAGCAGCTTAATATTTTCGGAGCTTATATTAAGCCTGTCGGCCCTCAGCTTTACCTGCTGAGGTGATTCCTCTCCCGACACATAAAGAATATTCTTTCCCTGTTTGCCAAGCTCACTGCATATTTGCAGAAGCAAAGTAGACTTTCCTATTCCGGGATCGCCTCCTATAAGAGTAAGAGAGCCTTCAACAAGACCGCCTCCAAGCACTCTGTCAAGCTCTCCCATTCCCGTTGTTGCTCTTCCCTCATTAACAGGCATAATTTCCTTAAGCCTTTGAGGCTTTGAAGAAGACTGTATTCCTATTCCTCTTACCTTAGACGGAGCAGATACGACCTCCTCCTCAAGTGTATTAAAGCTTCCGCAGCCGGGGCACTTGCCAAGCCACTTTACTGTTTCATAACCACAGTTTTGACAAACATATTTGCTTTTACTCTTCGCCATAATTTAGTGCTTTTCAATTCTTACAGACTTACATTCGGAATCAAGCTCAAGACTGAAGCTTATTTTGCCCGTCATATTAGTATTGACCTTGTCTATATTTACATCATCAACATAAATTGAATATGTGCTTTCTCCGTCAAGCTCAAGAGTGACCATTGTGCTGCCCTTTCCCTCAATTTCAAAGGCAGTAACCCTTTCTCCTACCTTAAGACTATGTACTGTGGCACCGGGAACCGTTTCAAGCACAAGGCTTCCGTTTTTTGAAAGACGTGTAACGTCCTTGTGAGTTCTTACTTTATATACATCATTACCTACCTTGAAATTTTCTGCCTTCTGTTTTTCGACAACTTCGTAATTACCGAAACTTAAAGATCCGTCGGCTTCGATACAGATAATCTCATTAATAACAGCCATTTTATTTTCCTCCTGATATAAGTGGTATATATTTTTTATTTATTTTGACAAATTCTTTTGAATTTATTATAATTATATCAAATTAAATTAAATTTGTACACTGCTTTTAATTACAAATTAATTAAATTTTGAAGTGCCCCAAATACACGTTTTAATAAATAAATTTTTTAATTATACAAAGGTAAGAATATGAAAATGAGATTAGACAAATATCTGTCCTCCTGCGGAATAGGCACAAGGACCGAAGTAAAAAAAATAATACGCTCAAACAGAATATCCGTTGACGGAAATATCATACCCCAATGTGATTACAAGGTTGATGATACTATGTCCGTATTACTTGACGGCAAGCCCGTAAAATACAGTGAATTTATATATATTATGCTTAATAAGCCTCAAGGATATCTTTCCGCCACAAAGGATCAAAGGCACAAAACCATACTTGACCTTTTGGACGAAAAATATGCCAAAATGGGACTTTTCCCCGTAGGAAGACTTGATAAGGATACAACAGGACTTGTGATACTTACAAATGACGGAGATTTTGCACACAACACCCTATCACCTAAAAAACACGTTTCAAAAACATACATTGCTGAAATTTCGGGTACTCTTCCCGAAAATGCCACGGAAATTTTTAATAAAGGCGTAACATTAAAAGACTTTACATGTGAAAGCGCAGACCTTATAATAGAAGAAACATTTAACGACCACACCTTGGTCACAGTAACGATACACGAAGGAAAGTATCACCAGATAAAAAGAATGTTTCAAGTCGTTGGCTGTAAAGTCATATATTTAAAACGTGTAACATTTGGAAATATTAAATTAGACAGCAATTTAAAGGAGGGAGAATACCGACTTTTAAACGATTCCGAAATGGAATTTGTAAGCTCGGTAAAATAAATTATGAAAAGAAAATTAATAACCACACTATCATTGATCTGTTTTATGTCGCAGCCTGTATTTGCCGATAACTGTGATGACCTTGTTACAACTTGGAATTTACTCTATTCAAATATACAGGGCAAGACCTATGATGAATCAAATCCCAAAACCGTATCAACGCCCGAGGAATGGGAAAACGCCATCACTTCATCATACGGCAGACTTGACGATAAGATAACTCTTTCAATATTAAATTTTAACGAAGATGATTACAACGTTTCTAAACTTAAAAATTACGATGTTTCCATTTCCGCAAAGGGCTTTGTGTCTGATACGGATATTTCAACCATTACATATACATTTGACTATAATCCCAATTTTAAGATCGCAAAAGCTGTGGAAACACCTTCCCTTTTCAATAAGCTCACTCTTGAACAAAAGGAAGCCTTTGACATACTCTACGCAAGCACCAAGGAACTTGTTTCAAACCTTACAACGGATTATGAAAAGGAGGTTGCAATACACAATTTTATAACAAACAATTTTCAGTACGGTCCCTTGGATATGAACAATGTCCCCCAAAGAGCTCACAGCATAACAGGCTTTGTATTTGACGGACAGGGCATTTGCGAAGCCTATGCAAACACATTTTATGTTATGGGAAAAATGGCGGGGCTTGACGTGAGCATAATTACGGGCACTGCAAATAATGTAAGTCATATGTGGAATTTAATAAACCTTGACGGAGAATATTATCACGTAGATGTTACAAATGACGATCCCACTCCCGATGTGCCGGGCAGAGAGCGTTACACATATTTTAATGTTTCAGATGATATAATATCAAAAACCCATTCTTGGGAACGAAGTGAATTTCCAAGCTGCACATCGGACAAATATAATTATTACACACTTAACAACTACATAATACACAGTGAACAAGAGCTTAAGGACTTTATAAACAAAAAGCTCAACGCAGGAGAAACCTCCTTTTCATTTAGAACGGAGGACTACCAAATTGAAAATGCGGATATTATAAAATACTATACAACAGGCAAAGGCTTCAGCACAATAAATATTACGGGAGAATACGGAAAGGAAAGCACATACAACATAACTCTTAAGTAATAATAAAAAGCGCGTGGATCAATAATGACCCACACGCTTCTGGCTGTCGAAAAAAAATCGACAGCCTTGAAAGAAATGCTTGCATTTCTTTCAGTTATCTAATGAGGGAACTACCAAGTTTTCCGCAAACAAGCTGTCAAAACAGCTTGTTTACAGAAAAGTTCCTGTCCTCGGCGAAAATGCGATTTCCGCCTGCGGATTAAAGTCTGCGACGCTAATTGCAAGTTGTATTTTACAATTGTTCAAATTTTTTATAAAATAGGTTTATTGATAGTCAAAAGCGCGTGGATCAATAATGACCCACACGCTTTTTTTTGAAGGATATATTCAAACTAAATTTAATAACATAAACTTAACTTGTTATTATTATAAACCCTGACATTATGTCAATGTCAATATATTTTTTATTTTTTTTTAGTTTTCATTAAACATTGAACCAAAGCTGTCGCTTTCGCCCTTACCGCTTTCTCCTCCGTATTTAAGCTGACTTACACCGCTTGCGGTGATCACATTTACATTTTCAAATCTTGTTATGCTTACAGAAGCCTTAATGTATTTCTTCTTCATAAACCTTCTCCTCCTTTAAGTATAACTTTTCGTCATATGCCAAAACCGCACTTCCGCTTTCAACTTCCTCTTCTGTACTTAATACAGCTTCTATAGCGGTTTCAGACACAGCCTCCGCTGTTTTGCTTAAATCATTTACATTATATACGGACGTTTCACCAAGAACCATTTTGCCGTCGCTTGTAATTGCGTAAGGAGTAACATTTATGTCCGTACCGAATTGAGCCTCTTCAATGTCGGTTATTGTAAAGCCGTACATATAATTTCCGCCCATTTCAGCTAATGTATACTCACTGTTTTCAATGGAATCATATACTGTATCCGTAGTTTTGTAAACAACCTTACCGTTTACTTCAAATCTAAAGCCAACCTCTCTGTAATTAAGAGTATCAACACTTCCCACAAATACAATGCTGTTTTCACCTACCATATTA
This sequence comes from Clostridia bacterium, assembly GCA_030536675.1. GTDB lineage: Bacteria > Bacillota > Clostridia > Lachnospirales > CAG-274 > Gallispira. Next base: position 7,215 of record JAUNPM010000002.1, read on the forward strand.
GCCCTTGCATTGTAAAGAACTCCTTCTGTAGTTGATTCTGTTGTAGATTCAGTCGTGCTTTCACTTGTTGACTCTGTTGTAGATTCGGTTGTACTTTCACTTGTTGAATTTGTATCCTCAATACAGCTTACATCAATAGACTTGTACCAAAGGTTGGATCTTGTAGGCGTATTCAATGTTATAACATCACCCTTATTTGCACTTGCCTCCAATTCAACCACAGAGCCTTGAGCAGCTGTCACGGCAGTTCCTTCAACACCGTTTACTTTAAGCACAAGGGTATCGCTGTTACTTACCGATACGTCCACCTTAACAGTATACTTACCGTCCTTATCGGCAGTAAATGATATTATGTCATTTGAATTTGTTTTAACACCATACTGCTTATAAGCGTCTGTTTGAACAATGCCGTTAGGGAATACTGTTATTCCGCTGTAAGGATCGGTTATACCATTGCTGCCATAGCCCATAGCCTGAAGGTAAACCTTATAATCATCATAGTAATCCATAAAGTCAAGAGGGAACTCAAATAATATTCTTGAGAATATAAGATCGGCTATTCCGCTTTCGTCGGTAACAATTGAAGTTCCGCTGTAAACACCCTTGTCGCCTTTTGCAGTTACATCATAGGTTTCACCAACAATAAGCTCAATACCGTTTTCAACATAATCACTTACAGATGTAGTTAATGTTTCCGTAGCTCCCTTAAATGTTATTATTACATTTGTATCATCATTTTCAATTCCTGAAATCTCACCCTTGCAATTTATCTTTTCATCGGCAGGAAGCTCACTCTTTGTAATAGTCACATCTGACACATACAAATTATTGCTTGCTGAAGCTGCAAAGTAAAGTGTTTCAGGTTCATCTGTCTTTTTCTTATACACAACATTTCCCGGAACAGAGCTTTCAGCCACACTTACAGTGCAAGCCTCGTCTGAATAAAGCCCCATTGTACCGTTGCCTGTTGATGCTGTTACGGCAAGCGTATACATTGCCTTTTCATCTGCTTTAAATGAGAATATTGCCTTGCCTGCAGATGCCTTTGTTCCGTAATGAGCAGTGCTGTTAAAATACTGTATACCGTTTTTAAGCACGCTTACATCAAAGGCTTGACCTGAAGCGTTAGTATATGTACCCGTGCATTTACCGCCCACATAGTTTTGATCTGCGTTTGTCTCATACATTGCAAGAGCATCATCACTGCCGAAATTCAATGTAATATCCTTAGGTATCAAAGATGAAATGCTTACATTTGAAATATACATATTATTTGCAGCTGATGCGGCAAAATAAAGAGTTTCTGCAGTGTCGTCTGTTTTCTTATATACAAGACTTCCCGGAGCACTTGCTGAAGCAACAGAATTTGTACACTCGGGATCACTGTATAAGTTTACCGTACCCGTACCTGTTGATGCACTTACTTCTATTGTATATTCTCCTGCACTATCAGCCTCAAACGAGAATATAGGTTTATTTACATTTGCCTTTGTTCCGTATCTTGACTCACTGTTGAAATATGCTATACCGCTTTCATATACGCTTGCATTGTACTTTTGTCCGTCTGCATTTGTATATTCACCTGTATAAACACCGTCTGTGTATGTAGTTGCCGCATTTGTTTCATAAAGCGCTAAAGCCTCATCTGTTGCAAAGTTAAGATCAATTTCATTTGGCTTAACAACAGGAAGGTCTTCTTTTGAAATTGAAATACTGCTTACATACATATTGTTTGATACTGATGCGGCAACATAAATTGTTTCCTGTGTATCTGTTGTCTTTGTATAAGTTATTGTTTCCGTATTTGCTCCGCTTGCAATACTGTTCTTACACTCAATATCTGAGTACATATTTACAGTACCGTCGCCTGTTGATGCACTTACATTTATTTTGTAAACTCCCGTTCCGGATACATTAAATGAGAATACAGGCTTTCCGACAGTTAATTTTGTTCCGTATCTTGACTGTCCGCCGTAATATGCTATACCGCTTTCATATACACTTACATTAAACTTTTGTCCGTCTGCATTTGTATATATTCCCGCATATACACCGTCAGTGTATGTAGTTCCCGCATTTGTTTCATAAAGCGCCAGAGCGTCGTCTGTTGCGAAATCAAATGTTACCTTATTAACATTTCCTGTAAGAGAATCAAACAATTCCTGTCCCATTGCCGTCCAGTAATCATTTTTAGTATAATTATTGTCACTTGCGGTAAATATTGAATTTTTAATTGTAAATATATAGTTACCGTCTGCATTTTCTCCGTATACGGTTTCAGGCTGTACAACATATTCGGAAATTGAAATGCCTGCGTCCTGTATCCACTTAGCAAGCAAGCCTGCCTGAATAACGCCGCCTGTCTTATTGCTGTGAGTTTTATCTCCCTTAGCCATTATTGCCTCGCCGTTTGCGGAGCCTCCGCCCGCTTTATATGCTGTTTCATACATATCGGCAGTTAAATTATAAGCGTCAATATAAAGAACACCCTTGTCTTTATTTTCATTGTATAATTCCTCACAAGCAGTTACATAAGCATTGCCTGATGTTAAATAATCTGCCGTAGGCGCATAATCTGTCATAGTTGCATCGTGATGAGTTCTGATCGTTCCGTCTGAATTGTAATACAATCTTGCAACAGGTGAAACAATTACAGGAATTGCACCCTTAGCCAATGCCTCATCAATATATTTCTGCAAATATCCCTTATATGTTGCTCCGCAGTCCCATGAATAATATTTATCTCCATAGTTTCCCTTTAATGCGGAAGGCGTATCCGTTTTCATATCATCTGTCGGAACAATAGTAGGATAACTTGTACCGTCATAAGGAGCATCCTTTGTATAAAGAGGAGCAAATCTTTCTTCATAATAGCTTGCACCGTTTGCACAGTCATTATGACCGAACTGTATTAATAAATAATCTCCTGTTTTAATATTCTTTATAATATCATCAAGTTTTCCTTCATTAATAAATGAACGTGAGCTTCTTCCTCCCTGAGCATAATTGTTTACAGTCACATAATCTTCATTAAAGAAATTCTGTAAAAATTCACCCCAAGAGCCTTCATTAAGTGTTTTTCCGCCGTTATAAATACCCGCTGATGAATAGTCCTTTACTGTTGAATCACCTGCAAGATAAATATTTATGCCTGAGCCCGGCTCTATGCTTCCGGGGTTATCGGGATCTGACCATGTACTGCTTACAGGCTTTTCCTTATCAATAATGTATTTCGCCTCACCTGCAACACCGTAATAAGTAACAGGTGTTACAACAGCCATAATATATTTTCCCGCACAAGCAGTCGGAATTTGGAATCTGTTTGTGCTTACTGCTGACTCAGCCTTTAAGAGAGTTGCACTCTTAAGAATACTCTCAAGACTTGAATCATCATATCCTTCATCAACACCGTACCATGAAATAATTGAAGCGTCTGCATTTGCAAATCCGTCCGCAAGCTCATAGCCTAATGTAATCGTTTCACCGGGGTTAGGTGTATTTAAGTCACCGTTAGATGTCATTGTAGGCACACTTGCAAATTCAGGTGCCGTCTTTGTATCGGCAACATAATATGAAGGTGTCCAACCCTTATTTATAAATACACTTTCAACAGAGTAATCCTCAAGATCAACGCTATCCTTAACTCCGTTTACTCTTTTTGATGTATCCACCTTAGCTCCGTTATGAGTTGTATTATATTCCGTAAGCTGAACAGTACTTGCACTTGGATCAACAGTCATTGCAGTCCAGCCTGCATCACTTATCATATCAGCCTCTTGGAGCTGAGTATTCATAAATGCGACCTTAGCTCCCGCACCCCACATTCTTCCGAATGTTCCTGCCGTTGTATCTCTTTCATTGTTGTAAGAAATATAACAGCTTCTGAAAATATAGCCGTCTGTAGCAGGGTGTGAAGAATCACTTGAATTTGCTGTAAGATAACCTGCTGCCTCTGTTCCGTCATAACCGCAGAAGTTAATTTCACAGCCGTCAAATATTACATCACCGTTACCGTATATAAAGTCTGTCTGACCTTCTATGTAACAATTTCTGTAATATGAATCATATTCTACGTTACAGGTGTAAAGTGTATCCTGACTTCCTATAAAAGCGCAATTGTTAAATTCAATTTTATCCGCATAATTTACCATAGCGGCAGCTCTTTCAGTTGCAGCCTTTGAATCCACATTTGTGTTTTCTTTTCTTACCGTTGTTATTGAAGTAAGTCCGTTTAACTCAACTCCGTCGGCAAGCTCTTCATCAGTCATATACTTGTTAAATGAGTTTTCAAATTTAATATTTTCAGCCTTAAAGCCCTCGGCGGTTTTATTTAATATAACAGCTGAACCCCAGTATTTTTCAACATTACCCTTTTCAAACTTATCATAGTCCGCATAAGGATCGTAATAACTGTTTACTGCACTGTAATATTTATAACCGATACCGTAATACCACGTGATTATTGTATTATCTCTTGTACCGCCGTTGCTTTCAAAGGTTATATTAGGTGAATTTACAACCACCTGTTCACGATATGTACCGGGGTCGATCTTAATTGTTACTCTTTCACCATTGTTTCTTGTCATATATGAAACTGCGTCTACGGCAGACTGAACAGACTTATACTCCTTGTCTTGACCAACATAAAGAGTATCCCTGTATTCAACAGTCTTAGGACTAATGTCCTTAAGAAGCAGATCTCTTGTAACATTTCCGCCGTTTACAACAACGTGTGTTGATGTTGAATAATTATCAGATGTAACAGATGCCAAATAAGAACCGTTTCTCAAGCTTACGCTGTATGCCCCGCCGGCCGCTGTTCCCGCATATTCATAACCGTCCTGCGTATTTGTAAATTTAATTTCATCTGGAGTTACATTAAGAGTTTCATATTCACCTCTTATTTGAGTAAGTCCCAAAAACTTACCGTTTACGGAATATTTATTTACCTCCTTAAGGTTAATATCCTTTGTTACAGGTGAAGCGTCAGCACCGTTTACAACTACACTTCCCGCAAGCTCATAGTCATAAGCTCCCTCAAGTTTGAGAGTATAGTTTTCATTTGCAACAAGCTGTGCTTCATAAGTTTTGCTTTCCATATTAATGTCGGCAATTACTTCCTCAAAACTTGTAGTATCATTTGGCACAAATCTAAGCTTCATATCCTTAGCGTCATAATTATCCGCAAGTCCGTTTACGGAACCGGATACCTTATATGAAACACTTTCTTCAACAGTAAGATCGGCTGTCTGTGTTTTTGTCACTTCAACATCTACAAGTCGTGTAGCATTTGTAATAGCATATCCTATGGAATTTTCACCTGTAAGAGATGCTGAATACTGATATCCCGGTTTTAACAATATTGAATAATTATTCCCGTCAACAACAGCGGTTTTAGTTTCTCCCGTAGTTTTGTTTGTAAATTTTATACCATAGCTTCCTAAATTAAAGCTGTCGTTTATTTTTCCCTTTACATTTGTATATGCCGTATATTCAGCACCGTAACATAACATTTTAGAGCCTGAAAGACCGATGTAATAAGTATAGCCCTCTTCAACCTCCAGTTCAAGAGTAGCCCAAGTAGAGCCTTGAGTTACTTTAAAAACCTCATTGTCATAATTATCTGAGCCTCCCGGCACAAATGTAGCTATTGCAGTGCTTTGTCCGTTGCTGTCTGTTCTGCTTATGTAGCCTGTTTTCGTGCTTGCATTCCCTACATATACAGTCAATGTTCCGTCGGCACTCGGTGTAAAATCACAATAGGATTTGCCGTTTGTTACAACAATGCCGTTGCTGGCAGAACCGTTTGTATTTGTAGATTTAACATAATCCTTTCCTCCCGTACTGCCGTATAGCAATACCGTAGTGGGACTGTAATATGTAAATCCAATATCACCATACGTAGCAGTTCCGCTGCTTGTATCATTTGTAATGGTCCACAAGCCCTGTGTAATAGTATCTGCCGCAAAAGCAGATAAATTAAAGGACGAAACCACCATTACAACAGATATAAGCATTGAAATAATTTTTCTGATGTAATTTTTTTGATTGACCATTCAATCTCCTCCTTATTAATATTATGTTCCTTAGGTTATGAAACATCTGCGCTTTACATTTTTATGTTAAACCTTGACCTAATGTAAAGGTCAATAGTTTTTTGGATTTAAAAAAATTTTTGACTTTTTTAATAGTTTTAAGCACTTTTTACATTATAAATTTACAGCATTTTTTACAAAACATAAAATTTATATAAATTTACAGGTAATAAATCCTTGATTTATGTTATAATTATTATTTGTTAAGGAGGGCTTGCTATGAAATATAAAGTCGGTGACCTATCAAAAGTTTTAGGTGTAACAACAAATACAATAAGGCGTTATGAAAACAGCGGTTATCTTCAGTCGGAAAGAGATGACTCCGATTACAGGTGGTATACGGGCTATGATATATGCAAAGCCGCATTTATAAGGCTTTTTATGAAATGCGGCTTTTCCCATACCGAAATAAAAGAAATGCTCAATAACAGCCCCAACAAAATTACCGAAATATGTATAAACCGTCTAAATGAAATCGACAAGGAAATGGACAGGCTTTATTTTCTTCGTCATTGGCTTAAGGACAATATTCAACTTATGGAAACAGTTGATGACATAGGCAGCGGCTTCACTGTTATGGATTGTCCCGCTCTCAGATATATTTTTTACGGTAAAGGTGACGATCTGTTTAACGAAAAGGAGCGCCTTGACACTATTTACAAGTTTATGTATACAATTCCCGAAGTTCAGCTTATCCATTTTTTTAAGCTGGAAGATGTAAATAACAATATTTTTATTCCTTACAAGGGCTGGGCAATGAAAGAAGTGGATATTAAGCGCCTAAAAGCCGAAGATATAATATTAAACAATGAATTTATAGAGATATATCCCGTTCAAAAATGCCTTTACGGCGTCATAGAAATACCGTCGGAAAGTATGAATAATTTGGAGGATATAAACAAAATACAAACGGATTTTTTCAACAAGGCTTATAAACACTTAAATGACCATAATATGGAAATTTCAGGAGATCCCGTTGAATTTTTAGTCACAATTCTGGGAAATGTTTCCAAGTTTTTGGTTT
>JAUNPM010000002.1:14343-22531 GCA_030536675.1 Clostridia bacterium
AACGTTAGCATAGAAGGATATGCCATAACAATTTTTATATTTTGCGGCATATCCTTCATATTTTACTGCAAAAAAATAAGGCTCCAAGCCCTATAAAATATGTATATGTAAGTACCACCCGAAAGGTGATACTATATGTCTTTTAATTTTGAAAGAGCCTTAGTTTCAATTCTTGAAACATAGCTTCTGCTTATTCCCATTGACTTTGCTATTTCTCTTTGAGTAACTTCCTTTTCTCCGTCAAGCCCATACCTTAGCTTAACTATTTCAAATTCCCTCTTTGTAAGCCTCTCCTTCATAGCTCTGTATAATTTTTCAACCCTTAATTTAAGATCAGTTATCTCTTCAACACTCTTCCCCTCATCGGCTAACTTTTCCTCCAAAGTAACTTCATTCCCCTCTTTATCTACCCCTACTCCCTCCTGAAGACTGACATCATTTTGACGCTTTTTATTCTGCCTTAAATACATAAGGATCTCATTTGCTATGGTAACATTAGTTCTTCAAAGGTATATAAAAAAATTTGAGCTGCCAAAAGACAGCTCAAATCTAAGCTTAGATAAATATAAACACTCCGGAACACAGCAGCAAAACATAAGTAATTTTCAAAAAAGTCTGCTGATTAATTTTATTATATATAATATTGCCTGCCTTTATTGATAACAAAAGGGGGATCAGGCTTAAAGCAGCAAGCAATATATTTTCCTTGGTATAAAGCCCAGAGTTAATGTGGGAAAAAGTCATTACTATACCCAGCACAACCCACACAGGTGCAACTGTTGCTCTAAATTTATCTTTATCAGGTAATACAGTTACGGCATAAATTACAAGCAAAGCACCTCCTGAAACAAACATACCATGTATAATGCCTGCGCCCAAAAGCACTGCAAACATAAGAAATCGGGGGACGATTATTTCTTTTTTTACAAAAAGCTTTTTAAGAGCAATGGCAATTATCATAGCTCCATAGCAATATGACAGTATTTTTAAATCAAAGTACTCAGTAATCTTTATTCCCAAAGCCATTCCGGCAAGCATAAAAAGGCACATCTTAAAAAGAATTTTCCACTGAATACATGCTCTGTTTTCACAAGAAATTATTAAACAGGCTGTCATAGTAAAAATATTTAAAATCACCTTTGAAGTATCATAGCCTACAAGATGCATTGAAGGAGGCATAGCAAGCAAATTGCCTGCAAAACCCGTAATAGTCTGCACAGTGTTTGCAATAAATAGAACAATCATAAATACAGCTTTATAAACCATATTATCACCTTTTATATATCACCGGTTTTTAAAGCATTGTTTTGTGCATTAATAATGCTTAATATTTCTTCTCTAATATGCATATATTCTGTTGAATACTTTGCAGCCTCTTCATTTGCACCGCCTAAATCATAAGTAAATTCAGTATTAAATTCTTTAACAATTCTTCCGGGTCTTGAGGACATTACTATAACTCTTGTGGCTAACGCAAGTGCCTCATCTACATCGTGAGTAATAAGGAAAATTGTATTGCCGGTTTTGTTCCAAATTTCTCTTACAAGAGTTTGCATATTTTGTCTTGTTAAGGCATCAAGAGCTCCAAAAGGCTCATCCATTAAAATCATACTTGGCTGATTAACAAGAACTCTTGCAAGAGATGCCCTTTGACGCATACCTCCTGAAAGCTCATAAGGCTTCTGCTTTGCAAAATCCTTTAAGCCTACAAGTTCAAGATACTTTGCAACATCTTCCTTTATTTTACTCTTAGGAGCTTTTCTCATTTTAGGGCCAAATTCAACATTTTTATATATGTTCATCCAAGGATACAGTGTAGGCGCCTGAAAAACAACACCTCTTTCCCAGTCAGGACCTTTTATGGGAATTGTTCCTCCCATAAGAGCCTCACCTTCGGTTGGCTGATGAAAGCCTGCAATAATCTTTAAAAGAGTTGACTTGCCGCAGCCTGACGGACCAAGAACACATATAAATTCACCTTTTTTAATATCAAGATTTATATTCTCAAGGGCAGTAACACTGCCCTTTTCGCCTTCATATTTTAAGTAAGCATTTCTAATCGATACTATTGTATCTTCCTTCTTTAACAGCTCTTCCATATAATCCCTCTTTTCAAATTTACTTTAAGGCTTCCTCAATATAGCTTGGATTGACGGCAGATTCAAATACCTCCTGTGCTGGTACCTCTTGAATGGAACCCTGCTCCTTTAAGAACTCAGCTATATCCATAAGGTTATTAACGACCGCACCTTTAGCATCGCTTGTGCCTAAATAGTCTGCACCAAGCTGCTCCTCTGCTGTAAGCCACTTAGAGCCTGACATTTGAAATTCAGCATCACTTTCTTCAAGCTGCATTGATGATGAAATAGCTGAAACTGCTGATGCTTTATCTTCATTATAAAGATTAACAGCCTTGTTTAATGCTCTTATATAACCTGCTACAATATCAGGATGAGCCTCTGCAAAGTCCTTTCTTACAACCTCAACATTTGAAGTCATATAACCCTTATTTGCCATATCCTCACTGGTTAAAATAACGGTTTGATTATTTAACTCTCCAAGAGTTGGCTGCCATATATAAGCTGCATCAATATCACCGTTTTCCCATGATGCGTAAATCTTATCTGTGGCAAGGTCAAGAAGCTCTACATCAGAAGCAGTTAAGCCTGCATCTTCTATAGCTTTAAGTAAAGAAAAATGTGCTGTAGATGCAAATGGAACCGCTACCTTTTTGCCCTTTAAGTCGGCAACTGTCTTAATGCCTGTTTCCTCTCTTGCAACGAGAGATTCAACACTGCCTAAAACCTCGTGAATCCATATAAATTCAATACCTAAGTCCTGTGAAACAGCTAATGATGCAGGACAAGAACCCATTAAGCCAAAGTCAATACTGCCTGATGCAATAGCTGTATTTACATCCTTGCCTGAGTCAAACTTTTTAAGCTCTACCTCTATTCCCATTTCATCACTGAAGTAATCAAGCGCCTTTGCTATTCCCTCATCGTTAGGCATTTCCTGTGTACCTATGATAACCTTGTCAACACCTGCCGTATCCTCTGCACTTTCATTTGACGCTGAACTTCCACAGCCTGTAAAGGCAGACACGACTAAAACCATTGCTGTAATTCCCGCTAAAAATCTTTTCATTTTCATAATTAAAATCTCCTATCTTATATAATTTTTTAATATAATTATCAATCTTTGCCGCTCCATGGTACAATCTTTTTCTCAACAAACTTTAAAATAAGGTCAATTAACAGTCCTGTAATGCCCATTACAATAATGCCAACAAAAATAATATCATTTCTAAACCAATTGCCTGCATCTAAAACCATCCAGCCTATACCTGACGTTGCCGCAACCATTTCAGCAGCAACAAGAGTTGTATACGCAACACCTATTGCAGTTCTAAGACCTACAAACATATCAGCCAAGCAGGAGGGAAATATCACATATAAAAATACCTGTCCCTTGTTGGCACCTACAGTATATGCAGACAATATGTAATCCTGCTTAATTTTTGCAACCGCTGAAACACAGGAAACATAAATTGGAGCAAAACAAGCCAAAAACAAAAGTGCAATTTTAGACTCGTTTTCAATACCAAGTGCTAAAGTTAAAAGTGTGTAATAAGCGAGAGGTGGAAGGGGTCTGTAAAACTCAATAATCGGTTCAAGAGCCGCCCTGACCTTTGTACTGAAACCACTTATAAGTCCTAAAGGCGTAGCAATAACAAATGCCCAGAAAAAAGCTATAAAAAGCCTTTGCATACTTGCAGCTATATGTTGAAAAAGTGTGTTGCCCTTGTACCCCTTGCTTAACACCTCAACAAAAGCTTCCCATGTTTTTTCTGGAGTTGGAATAAGCTTTTCATTAGTCCAGCCCATATGAGTTGCTGTCCACCAAAGCAAAAGAACTATTACAACTGCCGATATTGATATAACTCTTTCAGAAGAAATTTTGCTTTTTTTCTTAACCATAATAATTACATCCTTCCATTAAAAAATCAAAAGGAGCCTAAAAATAAATTTAAGCTCCTTTGCTTATAGTTTTCCTGTTCTTACACTGTAAGTACTTGTAACCGGTGATATAAATATTTTGCCGTCGCCGGGTGCTCCAGTGTTGTTAATTTCCATTATCTTTTTAACAATAATATCAGCCTTGTCATCTTCGGCAATAATTATAAAAAATCTTTTTGATATTAACTGTGTCTTAATAAATGAGCCATCCTCAAGATGAGTTTTAAGAGGCTTCTTTCCCCTGCCCATTACCTTTTGACAGGTATAGCCAGGACAGCCTACTTCAATTAAGGCTTTCTTTGTTGCCTGTGTTTTGTTAGGACGAACTATTGCTATTATTTCAACCATAATACCATTCCTTCCTTATAGTCCCTCTGACATTGAACTGATAGTATAAGCCTTTTCAATAGATGTAACAAAAATTCTGCCATCTCCAAAATTGCCTGAACCTGTCTTTGCATTTTCGGTAATAATGTTTACGATAGTTTCCTCATTTTCATCCTCTGCTACTATAATAAGCATTTCCTTTGGAAGCTCATCATAGAAAACCTCTCCAACCTTTATACCCATCTGCTTGCCTCTGCCGTAAACCTCAGCCTTTGTTACAGATGGAAAGCCTTCTTCAAGCAATGCTCTAAGAACATCATCAGTTTTTTCGGGTCTTATGATAGCTCTAATCATTTTCATAATATCACTCCTCTCATTGAGTTATACATTTCATAAAGAATTTCATCGGTTATTTCAACAGGATTATTAAGTAAATTAGGATGTCTGCTTATTCTTACAAGATCATCAATCTGACTGTCACTAAGATTAAATTCCTTTAAATCACATCTAAGTCCCATTTCTTTTTTTAATTCGACAATTCTGTCTGCCATATCATCTACATTTTCAAAGCCAAGCTTTTTAGCAAAGTCCTGTGTCCTACCATTTTCTGCATCCTTATTAATTCTTGCAAAGTAATCAAGAGTTAATGCACAGGCTTCACCGTGAGGTATATGATATATATTAGTTAAAGGAAAACTGCAGGCATGAGAAGATGTTGTCTTTGGAAGTGTAAAGGCAAGACCTGCTATAACAGATGCTTCTGCCATTTTTTCTCTTGCCTCAGCATTATCCGGCTCATAAAATGCCTTTAAAACATACTTAAATACAATGTCTGCACTGTAAATGGCACAAGCATCACATATTGGCTGATGTCCCTTGCTCCAAAATCCCTCTATTGCGTGACACAAAACATCTAAACCTGTGCTTGCCGTGATATATTGAGGTACGGAATATGTAAGCTCAGGATCTATTACTGCATAATCAGGGAAAAAGTTATCACACACAATGGGAGCTTTCTTTCCGTTTTCTCTGTCTGTAAGAACTGCCACACAGGTTACCTCGCTGCCGGTTCCTGATGTTGTGGGAACGGCAATAAGAGGCAGTTTTGTGTTAGGAAGTGATTTCCCCGTACCATGGTAAGAACGAATTGTATCATCAATTGTTGAAACTGTTGCCGCTGCCTTTGCACAGTCCATTATTGAACCTCCGCCTGCTGCAATTACAAAATCTATATTGTTTTTCCTTATAACATCAGCACAGTTATCCACTTCGGTAACATCAGGATTTGGTGATACTGAAGTAAATATTTCTGCAACAGTGTCCCCTGCAAGACTTTTGATTTTATCGGCAGTACCGTTTTTAACAAAATATTCAGGCAGTACCAAAAGTCCCTTACTTCCGCCAACCTTTTTTACAACATCACTAATTTCGCTTATTCTGCCGTTTCCAAAGATAATGGAAACAGGCTGTTCATAATCCCAATTCATATTAACATCTCCAATTATTAACAATAAGTTTCATCAACCCAGGTAAGTACCTCGTCTAAAATAGGTAGATATTCATTAAGCTCTTCCTCTGTAATTATAAGAGGAGGGCAAACATTGATATTGTTTTCTCTACCAAATGTTGAAAAACCTCTCTTTTTAAGCTCAGCCATAATACTTGGAATAATTGGTGAATGTTCGCCGTATTCAACCATAGGTATTCTCTTTTCCTTATCCTTAACAACCTCAAGGGCTGCAAATAAACCAATACATCTTGCCTCACCAATACACTTATGCTTTTCAACCATTTTATTAAGGAAAGCTGAAAGTACCTTTTCCATTTCCTTTACATGGGCACATATATTATGTTCTTTGTAATAATCTACTGCTGCAACACCTGCTGCACAGGCTAAAGTATGCCCGCTGTATGTAAGTCCGCACTGAAGTATAATTTCCTCAAAATACTTTGCTACCCTTTCATTTACAATAACACCGCCAAGCTGAACATAACCACAGGTAACACCCTTTGCAAATGTAATCATATCAGGCTTAATATCAAAATTCTGCCAACAAAACATTTTGCCTGTTCTTCCAAATCCTGCCATAACCTCGTCACAAATCATAAGTATGCCATACTTGTCACAAAGAGCTCTTACCCCCTCCATATATCCATCAGGAGGAATAATAACACCATTTGCACCAACAATACTTTCCATAAGTATTGCGGCAACATTTTCTGTTCCCTCATAATGGAGCTGTCTTTCTAAGTCTGCAAGATATTTTTCTGTACACTCCTTATCGTCTATGCCTCTTGTGTATCCGTCTTGATACATATGAGGATTCATAAACTTAACAAAGCCGTTTGCACCTCCGATTTCAGCTGCAAATCTTCTCCAGTCACCTGAAGCGTTTGATGCTCCTAATGTTGCACCGTGGTAGCTTCTGTAGCAGCTGAATATCTTACTTCTGCCAGTTACCATTCTTGCCATTTTAATTGCATTTTCATTTGATTCTGCACCGCCGTTAGTAAAGAATACTCTTTTATAAGTATCCTCGCCTGCTATTTCACAAAGCTTTTTAGCTAAAAGTGATTTAGGCTCTGTTGCATATGCCGGTGCCATAAAACACATCTTGTCAGCCTGCTCCTTTATGGCATTTACAATTTCTTTATTCTGATGTCCCAAATTAGAACAAACTAAAAGTGAGGACATATCGGCATATTTCTTGCCGTCATAATCCCAAAAATATATTCCTTCTGCTCTTTCAACAGGTATTGCAGGAGAGCCTGATTTTGACCATGACTGCATTACATACTGCTGATGTATTGTCTTAACCTCTTCACCGCTTAATTTTGACATATTCATAACCTCCAGTTGCCATTATATAAGATATAAAACAGTTATATATTTATTTAACTGATCCCATTATACAAATGTTAAAACTAATTAACAATAGGCAGAATAACAAAGTTTATCGTGCATATGCACAAATGAATAGGTCTATAATATTTCCTTTAGTTTTAAGGCAATTAACAGTTCCGTTTTTACATTAACATCCGATAAATCACAGCCTAATATATCCTGAATTTTGCTTATCTTGTAATTTACGCTGTTTCTGTGGAGATAAAGTCTTTCAGCAGTTTCCTTAACTGATGCACCGCATTCAAAATATATATTCAGAAAGTCCGTAAAACCAGTGCTGTTTAAGGCATCATACTGTACCAAAGGTTCTAAAACCTCGCTGTAATATTCCTTCATAATTTCAGTATCGTCCATAGCTAAAAATATTTTTGAAAAACCCATATTTCTATAAGACATAATTTCATTGTTTTTAAACTTTTTCTTTTGCAGTTCCATTACCTTATGAGCAATTTTGTAGGATTTATAAATACACCTTATACTTTTTGTATTTCTGTCAATGCCCATATACACCTTAATATCATTTCTGTTGTAAACAAAATACCTTTGCTTTATATTTTCAGCAATTTCATATATGTTGCTGTCAGTTTGATTTGCAAAAAGCAAAACTATGTTGTTGCCAATTGAAAAAGCCTTTGCAAATACAGAATAAAATGTAAGGCTGTTTTCAATATTTATGCACATATTTTTTACAAATTCACTTATGTCATTATCTGTTTCGCTTATATATGTAATTAATGCAACGCAGTAGTGGAAATCCTGTAAAAATCCGTATTTATCCAAAATAGGAATATATAAGTTGTAATTATCATAATTAAATATGGCATTTTGTATGGCGGCCGATATCTCCATATCCCTTTGTTCAGCCCTGTTTATTTCCTCTGCACAAATTTTCATTGTCTTTCCAAGATATACCTGCCATGGAACTTCAAAAAGAGGA
>JAUNPM010000002.1:22541-24660 GCA_030536675.1 Clostridia bacterium
CTTTTGCTGCAAAACCTGATTATACTCTCAGGAATTTCCTTTATATACGGACCGATATTTATTACAAGTCCGCTTGCCTTATTTTCAAATATTTTTTCTGCAAGACTATTTAAATCCTCCTCATTTTTAATTGCTATACCTGTTACAAATATAAGCTCGTTACCCTCAAGAAAGGATATAAGCTCATCTACTTCAACTATATGTACCCATCTTACAACATTGTTAAGTCCCTTTTCGCCGGTTACAAGCCTAATCTGCTGTCCGTCTGTGGATTTTAGCCTGCTGTAAATACTGCTTAATAAAACAGCCATAATTATTACCACCTTAAAAAAATAATAACACAAGGCAATTTTCACTGCCTTGTGCTACTGTAATTTTAAATAAAATTTATTTAATTGTCAAGAAGGTTTGCTTAAAATTAATCTCTCCATGCAGTTAATGGAACAACAAATACTCTGTCCTCTCTTAGGTATGTCTTACTGCATACAAAAATTTGGTACTTCATGCCATCTATCAATAAGTCTTGGCTTATATCCTTTTTGTTTACCATATCATCTTTGTTACTATTATGCCCCAATCCAACAGATTTTACAATATTGGTCCAATAGTTTTGTGTTTGCTATGGTTATGCCGGTGATACTTAAGAAGTAAAAAAACACCTATGTAATTTACCGTAATTTCTTCTATATTTGCCTCAATTATATCACAGCAATTTTTCTCCGATAGCTTGTGCTTTACTATACGAAATGCAGCATATAATACCACGGCGACTTTTCCACAAAATCCAAAGCAAGTTTTCATTTTGCTGTTCATACATCATATTGACAAATGCAATTAAAAACAGTATTATTAAATAAAAAGCTCATATGGAGGTATATATTATGTTAGAAGTCGGAAGTAAGGCTCCAAATTTTTCATTGCCTGACCAAAACGGAGTTATACACAATTTAGAGGACTACAAGGGCAAAAAAGTTATATTATATTTTTATCCTAAGGACAGTACACCTGGCTGTACAAAACAGGCTTGCGGCTTTGGTGAATTATTGCCTTTATTTACCGAAAAGGGTGCAGTTGTTATTGGCATAAGCAAGGACAGTGTTAAATCACATAAAAACTTTGAAACCAAATACAATCTGCCATTCACTCTTTTATCCGATAAAGAGTTAGATGTAATAAAGGCTTATGATGTATGGCATGAAAAAAAGAATTATGGCAAGATTTCTATGGGTGTTGTTCGTACTACATACTTAATAAATGAAGAGAGCATAATTGAAAAGGCTCTTGATAAAGTTAAGGCAGCCGATAATCCACAGGAAATGTTAGATTTGTTATAGGTGCAAATATGAAAATTATTATTTCTCCTGCTAAAAAAATGAATATAGAACAGGATGTATCCCATAAGTCTTTACCCGTTTTCCTTGGTAATACACAAGAAATAAAAAATACTATACAAGGCTTAAGCTATGAGGCTTTAAAGGATATATGGAAGTGTAATGACAATTTGGCTAAATTAAATTTTGACAGATTCTGCAATATGGATTTGGAAAGGAGCTTATCTCCCGCTATATTTTCTTATGAAGGCTTGCAGTATCAATATATAGGAGCAGGCGTTTTGGATAACAATGCCCTGGAATATATAGCGGATAATTTAAGGATTATATCAGGCTTTTACGGTGTTTTACGTCCCTTTGACGGTGTGACCCCTTACAGACTGGAAATGCAGGCTAAAATCAGTATAGATAATAAAAAGAATTTATATGATTATTGGGGCGATAAGCTATACAAAGAAATATTTAAATATAATGATATGGTTTTAAATCTGGCTTCAAAAGAATACTCCGAATGTATTGAAAAACATTTGAAAATTAACGATAAATTTATTACCTGTCTTTTTTATGAGAATATAAACGGGAAGTTTAAACAAAAGGCTACATTGGCTAAAATGGCAAGAGGCTCTATGGTCAGATTTTTAGCTGAAAACAATATTGATAATATAGATGATATAAAGAAATTTAATGATTTTGGCTTTAGCTTTAATAACGATATGTCATCGGAAGATAAATTGATTTTTGTAAAATAAAAACAGAAGGTTGTAGAACTGTTTTTTCACAACAGCTCA